>DATKHW010000698.1:0-8206 GCA_035546275.1 Gemmataceae bacterium | reverse complement strand
GAACCTCCTCCGGTCGCTGACGCTCCCGGCTCTCCAGCAGGGGCAGGGAGAGACGCCCGGTTTCCCGCGCCCCATTGCCCGGGAACTGTTCGACGAACTTCACGTGCCGCCAGGATGTGGCCGACAGTTCGCCCGTGTTGTCGTAGCTGTTACCGGACCAGTGGAACCCGTCCGCGGGGAGCTGGTTCCATTGCTTGCAGGCGACCTCGCAGGCCTTGCAGCCGATGCACACCGTCGTGTCCGTGTAAAAGCCTGTGGCCGGCCGGGGCTGCGGCGGCGCGCCGCGGCGGAACGGGCCGATGAGCTGATCCAGCAGCGCCGACAGACGGCCGCGCGGCGGATCACTGGTCTGGGGCGACCGCGCCAGTTCCAGTTCTCTACTTGCCACGTGCGAATCCTCCCTCGGGCTGGGCGGCGGCCGGCGTGTCCGGGACCGGGTCGCGCGTCGGCAGGGGCGCCGCGGGCGCCGTCGGACTCAGCGGGGCGCCGTTTTGCCGGCCGGCGCGGACCTGGCAGGCGAAAGCCTTGCACTCGTGCATGCTTACGTTGGGGTCGGCCACCAGCGACGTCAGGTCGTTGGCGTTGCCGCCGACGACCTCGCCGGCGAAGGCCCAGTGGAACGGGATGCCGATCTGGTGGACGACGCGCCCTTCGATGAGGAGCGGCCGCAGCCGTCGCGTCACCATCGCGCGGGCCTCGATCCGGGCGCGCGCCGACTGCACCGTCAGCCAGTCGCCGTGAATGATGCCGCGCTCCGACGCCAGCTCGGGGCTCAGCTCGACGAACATCTCCGGCTGCAATTCGTTGAGCCAGCTGTTGAACCGGCTCATCGGCCCGCTCAGGTAGTGTTCGGTGAGCCGGAACGTGGTGGCTACCACCGGGTACTCCGCCGTCGGCGTGTGGGCGATGTGGTTGAGCGGCCCCTCGAACAGACGCACGGTCGGGTTGCACGTCTGCTTAGGGTAGAGCAGGTTGCCCACCGGCGACTCGACCGGCTCGTAGTGCGTCGGCATGGGCCCGTCCTTCACGGCGCCGGGCGCGTACAGCCAGCCGACGCCGTCCGGCTTCATGATGAAGGGTTGATCGCCGGCGATGGCCGCCATGCCCTTCGCCCCCGGCGGGGGTCGGTAGTCCGGCGGCTTTCCCGGCTCGAAGTCCGGCTCGTCCAGGCCCACCCAGCGCCTCTTGTCCTCGTCCCACCAGACCAGCTTCTTCCGCTCCGACCACGGCCGGCCGTCGGGGTCGGCCGAGGCGCGGTTGTACATGATTCGGCGGTTGTGCGGCCAAGCAAAGCCCCATTCCGGCTGCAACGGGTTGTCGGTGCGCTTGCGCTCGCGCGCCCGGTTACGGCCCGGCGCGGGGAAGACCCCGCTGTAGACCCAGCAGCCGCAGGCGGTCGTGCCGTTGTCTTTCAAATCGGAGAAATCGGGCAGGAGTTCCGCTCTGCCCGTAACCGGGTCTTTCTTCGTGAGATTGAAGCCGTTGATCTCCTGCAACACCTTTTCCAGGTCCGGCTCGCCCTCGATGCGGCTGAACGAGCCGTCGGGCAGGCGCGGTCGCGCGTCGAAGTCGTAGTCCCAGGTGAGGCGGAGCAGCGGCTGGTCCCGTGGGTCGGTCGAGTCGGCGTAGAGCGCCTTGAGGCGCTTGCCGAGCTGGTAGAGGAACCAGGCGTCCGAGCGGCAGTCGCCGATCGGGTCGATGGCCTTGTCGTGCCACTGAAGCATCCGCTGGGTGTTGGTGAGGCTGCCCTCCTTCTCTGGATTCGCCGCCGAGGGGATGAAAAAGACCTCGGTCTTGACCTCGGCGGGCGGCGGCCCATTCGGGTCGCTCTTCCAGAAGACCGCGCTCTCGATCTCGAACCAGTCGCAGACGACGAGCCAGTCGAGGTTGCGCAGGCCGGCCCGGTGCAGGCCGGCGTTAGGGCCGCCGCCGCCCGGGTTCTGGCCGAACAGGAAGTAGCCCTTGACCCCGCCCTTCGCCATGCGGTCGAAATAGGCCAGCTGCGAATAGTCCCCGTCCACCCGCGGCAGCCACGGAAAGCAAAAGTCGTTGTCCGGCGCGGCCGCGTCGCCGTACCACGCTTTGAGCAGACTGACGATGAACTTGCGGAAGTTGGCCCAGTAGCCGGTCGGCAGCCCCTCGTGCTCGACGTAGGAGTCCAGCGTCTCGTGCTGCTCGTCGGCGGCCGGCTGCGGCAGGTAGCCGGGCAAGAGGTCGTAGAGCGTCGCGACGTCGGTCGAGCCTTGAATGGTGGAGTGTCCGCGCATCGCCATGATGCCGCCGCCGGGCCGGCCCATGTTGCCGAGCAGCAGTTGCAGGATGCCGGCCGTTCGGATCATCTGCACGCCGGTGGTGTGCTGCGTCCAGCCCAGCGCGTACACGATGGCGCTGGTCCGCTCGCGGCCGGAGTTGGAACACAAAAGTTCCGCGACCCGCACCAACTCCTCCGGGGTGCAGCCGCACACCTGGGAGACGACATCCGCCGTGTAACGCGAAAAGTGGCGTTTAAGGATCTGGAAGACGCAGCGAGGGTGCTGCAAAGACGGGTCGCGCGGCGGCTGGCCGGCAGGCGCGGCCGTCATGTCCGCACGCGGCTCGGAATGCGCCGTGGCGCCGCCCATGAGGCCGTAGCCGTGAACGCCGTGTTCTTCCTTCCGCGAATCCCCACCGGATTGCTTCTTGCCGTCCTGCTCGCTGGGTGCGCCCTCGTAGCCCCAGCGGCCGTCCTTGGCGTCGTATTTGCCCGTCTCTCCGTCGCCGTGAAAGCCGCTGAACAGGCCGGCTAGGTCCTCGGTGTCCTGAAAACCCTCCTGGATGATCGTCGATGCGTTGGTGTAGGCCAGGATGTACTCCTTGAACCAGCGGTCGTGCGTCAGGACGTAGTTGACGAGACCGCCCAGGAAGGCGATGTCGCTGCCGGCGCGGATACCCACGAAGACGTCGCAGAGCGCCGACGTGCGCGTGAAGCGCGGATCGACGTGGATCAGAGTCGCGCCCTTTTCCTTGGCTTTCATCGGCCAGCGGAAGCCGACGGGGTGGGCCTCCGCCATGTTCGAGCCCATGAACAGAACGCAGTCGCTGTTGGCCAGATCCTGCTGGTAGGTGGTGGCCGCGCCGCGGCCGAACGAGGCGCCCAGACCGGGCACCGAGGCGCTGTGTCATATCCGCGCCTGGTTCTCGATGGAGACCACCCCCAGCCCCCCGCCGAACAACTTCTTAATGAGATAGTTTTCCTCGTTGTCGATCGTCGCCCCGCCGAGCGTGCCGATGGTGCGTACGGAATTGAGCAACTGGCCTTTCTCGTTGCGCGCGGTGAAGTCCGCGTCGCGGGCCGCTTTGATGCGCTGGGCGATCTGGTCCAGGGTCCAGTCCAGCGAGCGGGTTTCCCACCGGTCGGAATGGGGCGCCCGGTAGAGGACGTGGGTGACGCGATGCGGGTTGACGGCGAGCTGGAAGGCGTTGGCCCCCTTGGGGCAGAGGGTCCCCTCGTTGATGGGGCTTTCAGGGTTGCCCTCGATGTCGATGATCTGGCCCCCCTTGGTGCAGATGAGCTGCCCGCAGCCGACAGCGCAGTAGGGGCAGACGCCTTCCGTGACCGTGGCGCCGCGCAGCCGTGACGCCTTCGCCGACGTTTGCGGGCTGAGCGGCTCGCGGGACGGTTGCGGACGGGAGAAGAGCGGGAGGCTCAACATGGCGTTTCCCTCATCTCAAACGACCGATAGAGAGGTGCGCGTCGGGGCGACGGCGGCCGGGAGCGAGGCGGCCGCGGCCTGGCGGATGCGCTCGGCGCCCGTGTAGATGTTGAAGCGATCCGGACGAACGAAGCCGAGCACGGTCAGGCCGTGTTCGCGGGCCAGGCTCACCGCCAGGCTCGACGGGGCGCCCACGGCCGCCAGGACGGGGATGCCGGCGACCACCGCCTTCTGCACCAGCTCGAAGCTCGCCCGGCCGCTGACCAGCACCACGCCCTCGGACAGCGGCGTGCGACCGCCAAGGAACTGGGCGCCGATCATTTTGTCCAGCGCGTTGTGCCGGCCGACGTCCTCGCGCAGGCATAGCAGTTGGCCGGCGGCGTCGAACAGCGCCGCCGCATGCAGACCGCCGGTGCGGTCGAATACGACCTGGGCCGCCCGCAGCGCCCCGGGCAGACGGTGGATGACCGCGGCCTCGAGGACGGGCCGGCCTTCCCGAAGGCGATTTCGGGAGCAGACGCGCACCGCCTCCAGCGACGCCTTGCCGCACACGCCGCAGCTGGAGGACGTGTAGAAATGCCGCTCCAGCCGCGACAGGTCCACCGCCACGCCTGGGTGCAGATCGACGCGCGCCACGTTCCCTGCACCGCAGGCGCGGACGCCCGCGACCTGATCCCGCGCGGCGATCACCCCCTCGGTGAACAGGAAGCCCACCGCCAGCTCGAGGTCGTGGCCGGGCGTGCGCATCGTGACCGAGACGGCGCGGTGGACGCGTCGCCCGCCGACGTCGCAACCGAGGCGGACCTCCAGCGGCTCCTCGACGGCCAGCATGTCCGACTGGGCGGCCTGGACGGCCGGGCCAGAGCCGGAAATCCGGCACACGCGGACGGCGGCCAGGGCCGGGTCGCTCGGGGGATCGATTCTGTCGGAGAGGCTCACGGTGCGGTTCTCGCGGGGCGCGTGCCAGGGTTCCGACGCCAGTCCGCGGCAGCATGATCTCGGACAATGGTGCGATGACTATTGTACGGAGGCGGCCAGCACTGGTAGCCTCAGGCGCCGCACCCGCGGTTGCCCCAGAGATACCGTCGGAGCCTCGGCCACAGACCATACCGCTCGTAGTGGACCACCGCCTGGCGTTCGGTCAACCAGGCGTGAAGGCGGACGTCCTCGGCGCTCAGCGGCGGCCAAGCGATGGGCCGCCTGTTGGGCCCCTCGCCGTGCCGCCGCGCGGGCTCGGCCCCATTCTCCGTTCCTCTTTGCTCGCGGAAGTCGATTGCCCTCCTTGCGACTTCCAGCAAGAAATTCTCGCACTCGGCCAGGCCGTTGACTGGCGGCACGCGGTCGGGTCCGTCGGGCGGAATGCGATTATTCGAATTGGCGCCGGCCATATGCATCTCTCCCGTTGCCAGGCAATTATCCTCGCCAGATTCCTCGGAGAGGACGCGCTCCGATAGTTGGGAGGCTTCTAGGGCAACCCCCGTACCAACGGGCGAGAAAGGAGTCTTCCGCGGCCGGAACAGATGGAAGGACGCCCGAAGCATGATGGCAGTGGCCGATTCTCTGTCACCGTGGCAAGCGGTAATGCATCAGGGGATTCGCCCTACCGAGCCGGGACATAGGCGTACCCGTCCGCCTGCCTGTTGACAAGCACGAGCATCGCGGAGTCGGCGACCGGGACCTCGTCCGCCACTTCGTCCGTCTGGAACCCCAACTCGTGCAACGACTGCCCGCAGACGAACACTTCCACCCCGGCCTTCTTCAGCTCGTGGATCAGGGGCAGGTTCGGGTTGGCCGCGATCTTGCAGCGGGCGGCGTAGGCCGCGTCGCTCAGGACCGCCTTGTCGGCCTCGCCGTGAAGGACCGCGGCGAGCTTCACGTCCTCAGCCTTCAGCCCGGCGGCCCCGTACAGGTTTAGCAGGCGGGCGATCTGCTCCAACCCCCGATTCACTTCGTCGGGCTTCGCATCCGCCGTGACGTCGAAGACCGCCTTCGCGCCCTTCCGGGGCTGCTCAGCAGCGCGGGGCAGCAGTACGACCCCGCCGTGGCCGGAGATGAGCGGGTAGACCAATCCGGCCTTGTCGGGTGGGGGTTGGGCCTGGTCTGCGCCGGCGGCCAGGGCCGCTGTGAGAACGAGCGAGATCGTCATCGCCGCGTTTCGCATGGGAACCCCCTCTCCCCCGGCCTACTTCCGGGACGCTACTTGTCCGTGATGAACACGTCCTTATGCGGGAACTTGTCGAACAGCTCCGCCGGCTTGCCGAAGTTCGTAGCCAGCACGTCGGGCGGGTTGGCGGCGATCCACTCCGACAGGTCGATGTCCTCGTAGACGCCGGAGTCGAAGCCGATCAGCACGCGGCACGGCTTGTCGCCGACGTTCTCGATAGAGTGGCCGTACCCCTGCGGGACATAGCCGACGTCGCCCGCCTCCAGAGTCTCCGTCCGGAAACGCCCCTTGGCGCCGAACAGTGTGACGCCGATCCGCCCCTCGAAGACGTACTGCCACTCGTCGGCCGTCGGGTGCCAGTGCAGCTCCCGCATCGCGCCCGGCTCCAGCTCCAGGATGGCCCCGGTGACGGTTTTGGAGATCGGGAACTTCTTGGAATCGATCACCCACAGCCGGCCGCCCTTGTTGTCCACCCGGGGCGCGTCGGCCAGGAGCCGGTACTTGTGCGTCAGCGGCCCCGGGTGCGCCCCCGCGAGCGGTGCGGCGGCCTGCGCGGGCGGCGGCGCCCCCTGAGCGAAGTACACCTCGTCCTTCGGGAAGCCGTCGAAGGTCGATTCGGGGACTCCGAAATTCTTCGCCAGCAGCGCCTTCGGCGTGTGGCCGATCCAGTCGCTGATGCTGAAGGTGCCGAACTCGGAGAAGTAGCCGTTGTCGAAGATCAGCACGAAGTGGCACGGCTTGTCGCCGAGGCACTCGAGCATGTGGCCGTGGCCGCGCGGGAAGTACCACACATCCCCCGGCTCGAAGTCGTTAGTTTCGGTGTAGCCGCCGGGGCTGAGGACCGTCGTCCGGACCCGGCCCTTGTCCACGAAGGCCCACTCGGCCGCGGTGGCGTGCCAGTGCAGCTCGCGCATGGCGCCCGGCGCCATCTCCATGGAGACGCCTGCGATCCCCTTGGAAATCGGGAACTCCTCGACGGTAGCCTCCCGCGCCGTGTTCTTGCCGATCACCTTCGGCTTGGACTTCTCCAGGGAGTATTTGAAGGTCGGCAGCTCTTTCTGGGAGAACAGGGGGTCGGGGATGTTGTTCATGAAGCTGGGGTCGCCGGCCCTTGCGCGCCCGGCCGCTGTGAGGGCCGTGCTCACGCCGGCCGCGAACGCCGCTGCGCCAGTCAGAAAATCTCGGCGATGAATACCGTCCATTGGATCTCCTTTATTGAGGAACCCTTGAAAAAACCTCGCTGACCCGCCACTCGCCCTTTATTCTCCCTGCTAGCTGTTGCCGTTCATCTCTCCTTTGCTTCGACCGGTCCGCCGGCCGCCCGCCAGGCGTCCCAACCGCCGCGCAGGGCGTAAACCTGGGTGAAGCCGGCGTCCCGCAGCTCCAGCGTCACACGGACGCTGCCGGCGTCCCCGTGTCAGGTGCAGTAGACGACCGTGAGCCGATCCTTCGGCCAGGACGGCTCGATGCGCAGATGGTCTCGATCAACGCGGACGGCGCCGCGCACTCTCTGGCGGCTTTCGCTCCAAGCTTCCGGCGAACGCGCGTCCAGCACGGTCATCGGCTGGCCCGCCGCCATGCGAGCCGCGGCCTCCTCGGCGCTGATCCGGATAGGCTGGGCGCTGGCGGATTGAAGGGTCGCCATGATCGTCCCCTCCGCTTGGTTAGAGGCACGCGGAACAGCGGATCGCGGTCTGCACTTTCTGCAAGCGATCCTGCTCATGGTAGGCGTCCAGGTAGCGGATCGCCTTGGCGATGGCGGCGGCCGGACCGCCTTGCTGGACGCCATGGAACACCGCGCAGGAGTCGCAACGCTCCTCGGCGTCGAAGACGGCCAGGGCGGCGATGCTGGCCACGCCTGAGTCCGGCGTCGGTCCGGGACCGGCCACGATGTGATACGAAAAATACCGGCGGGGCACGCCGTCCGCGCCAATGTCCAGGTTGAAGTAGTTCACCAGGCAATCCATGATCTCGGGCATGACGTCCTCCCGACAATTCCGCCGCGCTTCGGCGCCGGAGCCGATCATGGACGCCCGGCCTTTCACGCAGCCGCCGACGCGGACAGGCCTCTCGCGCATAACCAATGCTATTTCACATCTATCTCATCTTCGGATTGCTGTTCGTCCCTCAAGCCGGATGGCGGAGCACGCAACAGCCGTGCCGCGCCAAAATGTACGGCATTTGGAGGCGCGAGACGCAAGGCCCAATGGATTGCGGCACTCCTGTACAGCGGCCGGACGGGGAAGAAAAGTTTTCCGGCCGGCCAGAATCCTTCCATGTGTGGACGCCAAGGCCGGCGCCGCGGGACGATTCGGTACGGAGTTCTCAGTCCTCTTTTAGGTTGACCCAA
>DATKHW010000697.1:0-4185 GCA_035546275.1 Gemmataceae bacterium | reverse complement strand
GGGCGCTGGCGGCTGTGGCCGGCGGCGGCCCTGGCCGCGGCCCAGGTTTTTGCGACGTGGGAGTTTCTTATCGCCTTGCTGTACGGCGATTCGCATTTCCTGCTTTCGCTGCGATTCTCCCACGGCACGCTGGTGGGAAAGGGCGCCCTGGTCGTGCTGTTCTTCAGCCACCTCGGCGGCGCGGCCGCGTTCCTGTTCGTGTTAGGATTGGCGGCGCTGGGGGCGCGGCGGCGCTGGCAGGCGGCGGCCGCGGCGGCGATCGTGGCCGGCCTCGCCCTGATCGTGCTGTTCGACAGCCATTTCCAGGGCATGGTGCGGCCGTCGCCGCAAATCTTCGGGCGCCTCGGAGCGCCGGATTGGAATTTCTCAGGCAGCGAGGTCGTCTTCGAGGCGATCGCGGCCGGCGGGACGGCGGTGCTGGTTCTCGGTGTGCGCCGCCTGTGGGCCGCCGGCGCCGGGGATGGGAACGATCGGCGGACGACGCTGTTCTTGGTCTTGTGGTTGGGTCTGGAGGCGCTGGCGTATTATCCGTTGTCGCCGTTCCCGGCGATGCGACGCGTGTTCGGGGCGCTGATGCCGCTGACGCTCTTGATCGGCCGGCTGGCGGCGCGGGCGCCGCGGCGGGCGGCGTGGCTGTGGGCAGGCGCGGCCGCGGCGCTGGGCCTGGCGCTCTTCGCGCTGGACGCGTGGGAGGCCTATGCGGAGAAATGGGGCGCGGAGCAAGCCGCCGCCTGGATCGCCGAGCGGAAGCGCGAGTCGCCGCCCCTGCTGGGCGCGAGCGTGGCCGGCTTACTGGCGTCGCCCATCGGACCGGCGCCGCTGCTGGCGGCTTCCGCCGCATTGGTCCCCGGACAGGACGGCGCCGGCCGGGCGCTGTTCTGCGGACATCACGGATTTCAATACTACGCCGATCAATGTAGAATGCATTCCACCTACCTGTATGCCTATCCCCCGGACGCGCCGCGGGAGGGCGACTGGCTGGCGGCGCCGGACGGCCACGTCATCGGCGAGGAGATCGACCTAACGGACCCGGCCCTGTGCGAGGAGGCGCGGCTGACGTTCATGGACCCCGTGCCGCTGCACACGGTCCTGTGCTACTACGGCGGCCGCGCCCCGCTGGAGCACCACGAGGGGCCGCGCATGACGGTCGTCATCTACCGGGTGATCGCGGATTTCCAGCCGCAATGGGTGGGGGATCGGAAGGAGAAATGAAGCGGTTTAGAATTATCCCCGACAGGATTCGAACCTGTAACCTTCGGCTCCGGAGACGCAACTCTACCCCTCGCCAAAATGGCCGAAAAGCCCTTGTTTTCCGTGATTTTACCACACTTCGCGGCTTTTGCAGGCATGGGCGAGCACTTTCCTCCACTTGCGAAGATCTGCGGAAATTCCGCTGTTTCAGAGGGAAGCGCTGAAGACGCGCGGAAGATTCCGCGCAAATGGCAAGCCGACCGCGCCGTAGTTCATATCGTTCGCGCCGCTTGTTTGATTGGGACGGCGGCGGTCCCTACCTGAAGTACACCGCCCGGTATGGACTGGCTCCGCCGCAAAGTAAGTGCAAAGGCTAAACTGGGAAGTCGGCGACGGCTTCCTGTGCCCTGCACACATCCTTCGTCGCCGTGACGACCGGGCCGTGCGATGCACCGGGCAGGCGCCCAAGCGCGAGGTCGCATCACCGGCGCCACTGCTCGGCCAGGAGCTGCAACTCGACCAGTAATTCCAGCGGGTCCTTCGGAAGTTTCGGCTTCCGGCCGACGCGTGGCCTGGGGCCGCTGCAATCCGAAGGACAATCACCCTGGAGTGCTGGTGCTTCATCGACAACAAGTCCGGGCCAGTCGCCAAGCGACTTTCCAAAAGTAGTTTTTAGAAGTGGTACAGACAATGTGCCACTGTGGACGGTGATGGGAAGAGCGTAGTCGGCCGGGTTCGATCGCGCACGGGTCGGGCTGCGCCTTCAACAGGACGACGGCGAATGTTGGGAACAGAGCGTGGTAGTGCGGCGAGGAGTAGATTTCCGAAGTCGGACGGTCCGGACGAGAAAGTGCGAGTCGTCGCCGGCGGAGCAGCTTACCTCTTCACGGGACGCCACGTCCCGAACGCGATCAACCGTCCCGGCTGGCGGTGCCTGCTGCACCACGTGCAACGACCCGCCCTGCCGCAACAGCAGGCCGCCCCGCAACGCCGGCGCGGCGATCTGCCGCTGCATTACGCCCTGGATGTGCTGTATCACCTGCTTGCTTGGCCGAGACGGTCGGCGACGCCTGGGTGCGACTCTTGCTCCTGCTGCTCGACCAGTCGCCGCAGTTGGGGCAGCCGGTCCTTGGTCTTTGCCGCCACGGTCTGTTGGGGCGACGTGCGAACGCAGTACGAGGCGAGGACGGCCAGGGCCACGAAGCCCAGAAGAGAGACGCCAGCGGCCGCAGGTCGTCTTCGTCACATTGTTCAGCGGACAAAGCGAACCTGCATCGCCGGTCGCTTCAGCACCGGCTCGGCGAACTCTCGATCGTCGGTAATCAGGTGCGCTGGGTCGTATACGACCTTCAAGACGTTGCGCTCGTTGTCGCCGTACTTCCTGATGTCCTCCGCGATGGCAGCCCCCGTGGCCGTCGGGCCTGGACCGCCACGGACCTGCAAGGCATGGAGCAGTTCGCCCGGCCGCCGGCCCAGTGCGTCGCCGACAAGCGCGATCGGTGCCGCTCGACGCCGGCGCACAGGTCCGCGATCTGATCGGCCGTGTACCTCGGACGTCCTGCGCATCATGGCGGCGGCGTCGATGTTCACGCCCAGCTTCCGGGCCAGCCGTTTGTTGGTCTTTTCGCGGCGCCGGAAATTGAGGGCATTGGGTTGCTTGTCCAGCAGTTCTCGGATGTGCTCTCGGCTTTCCTGACCGTCCTACCAAAACTTGCGAATCGCCCTGGCGTTCTCGCGCGGCTGCTCCGGGCTGACTTTCGTGTTTACGGGCATATGGGCTTGTTGGTGTAGCGGGTCTGCGCTGGAAATCGTGTCAGCCTTCCTATGCGCCGAGACCGCCGCCGGGAACGCGCGTCGTCCGCGTCAAGGAAGAGGTGGCATCGCAAGGACGGCGCGGTTACGCGCTCGGTGCAACAAGCGATACTTAGCCGCGGCAGCGGATAGGGAGCATCATTTGTAAGCGTCCGGTCCAGCGGCGTCGTCCGGAGTGGGACGCCGTAGGCGACGCCGATGCCGCCGCGACCAATCTCGCGCACGATCTCGAAGGCACCGAGATGGGTGTTCATGGGTGCGAATCTCCAAGGCGCCACGAAGCTACATCTTGACCGGAATCCACGGCGGCCAAGCGGGGTCGCGCTCCATGCGGTCAAGGAACAGCCAACACAGGTCTGTTGTCGTCTGTTCCAGGGTTCCAAGCTCCACGGCCTTGCGGAAGTGTTCGTGGGCGCCGTCCCGATTCCCGTCCGCCAATTCCGTGAGGGCCACAAAATAGTGGCTCATCCGACTAATGCGTGTTTTGTTTCGTGGATGCCGAGGATCTTCAATTTGAAGAAGGCGCGGTCGCGGAAGCCGTAGGCTTGGCGTTTCATGGCCTGGATCTTGGTGTTGGTCCCCTCCAACGGCCCCGTGGAGATCCGATAGTCGTAATAGGCCAGGACGCCTTCCTGGTAGCTCTCCAGAGTGTCCGCGAACTGGGCCAGCATGCGGATGCCCGACGCGCGGGCCCGGGCCAACCAACCCCGCAACACCTGGCGGGCCGTGCGTTTGTTCGGCTGCATCCAGATTTGCCGCAGGTCCTCCTTGAGGTAGTAGGCGGTCGCCAGGGGCGCGTTGAGGCGCAACGCCTCCTCCAGACGTTCGTGTTCGTTGCGTTCCGCATCGAGGTTCTCAGGGTTCTTCAAGAGCAGCCAACGCGTCCCCTTGAGGATCTTGCGGTCGTGGTCGCTGCTCAACTGGTGGAACAGCTCGCGACGCAAGGCGCCGAGCTTGTCGTTGAAGAGCTTGACGACGTGGAAGTGGTCGAAGACGTGGACCGCCTGCGGCAGGTTGTGGCGCACCGCCTTGATATAGGCGGCGGACATGTCGGTGGCGACGGCGGCGATCCGGGCCCGCGCCCGCCGCAGGCGTTTCCAGAAGGGTTTCAGGGCCTCCACGCCCTTGCCGTCGCCGACGAACACCACGGCGCCGGACAGCAGGTTGAGGACCACGGTGAGG
>DATKHW010000696.1:0-4278 GCA_035546275.1 Gemmataceae bacterium | reverse complement strand
CCTTGGGCGCGGCCTCCTGGACGCCGAGGAAAGCCAGGCCGAGGGTCTCGCTGCCGGCGGTCGGGCTGGGTTTCGTCAAACCCCAAGGCGTCTGCAGCAGGCTGACGGCGAGGACGGTGTAGAGCAAGAGGCCGACCGAGCCGGCGATGGCCCACTCGGCGGCGTTGATGCGCATACGGATGAACGGCCCCTGGGCGGTGAGCATGACGCCGAAGACGACGAGGACAAGCGTGCCGCCGACGTAGACGAGCAATTGCGTGGCGCCGACGAAGGCCGCGTCGAGCTGGAAGAAGATCCCGGCGACGCCGGCCAGCGCGAACAGCAGCCACGCGGCCGACCGCACGATGTTCTGCGAAACCACCACGCCGACGGCGCAAACGCCGGTCAGAACGGCGAGGGCGTAAAACATGAAGACGTCGAAGGTCATGGTTGCGTTCCCGGCGGCGTCATCGCCCGTTGGTCCGGACCAGCATATTCGGCACGATGCTCGGCAGCTTGCTCTGCGTGGTCACGAGCTTGTAAACGAGCCAGACGAACAGCAGCGCGCAGACTGCGGCCAAAACGTATTTCAGATACTGCAGCACCACATTCGGCATGGCGACCTGCCACAGGGCCACGCCGATCAGCAGGAAGCAGCTAATCGGCACGAGATATTTCATGCAGGTCATCATCACCTGGTCGATCCGCAACCGCGGCAGCGTCCAGCGCACCCACATCATCACGAAGACCAGCAGCCAGCCCTTGATGATGAACACGATCACGCTGAGGACGTTGCCGAGGATCGCCGCCCAGTTTCCGAAGCCGCCGAGCAGTACGCTGAGGTCGTTGGGCAAGAGGCCGAGATTCCAGCCGCCGAGGAAAAGCAAAATGGCGATGCCGCTGACGGCGAACATGCTGCCGTACTCGGCCATGAAGAAGAACGACCAGCGCAATCCGCTGTACTCGGTGTGGAAGCCGGCCACCAGCTCGCTCTCGGCCTCGGCCAGGTCGAACGGCGCCCGCTTGCACTGGGCCGTGGCGCAGCAGAAATAGGTCCAGAAAGCGGCGAAGGTGAACGGGTTGCGGAAGACGTACCATTCCCAGAAAAAGCCCGTTTGCCGATTCGTGATCTCCACGAGATTCATGGACCCGGCCACGATGACCGGGATGAGGACGCAGAGGGCCATCGGCACTTCATAGCTGACCATCTGGGCGGCTTCGCGCATGCCGCCGAAGAGCGCCCACTTGGAACCGGAGCCGTACCCGGCGAGAATGATGCCGAAGACTTCGGTGGACATGACGGCCAGCATGAAGAAGACGCCGATGGAGAGCGGCACGGCGACCCAGCCGTTGGCGAACGGCATGGCCAGGAAAGCGACGAAGGAGCCGCAGAAGGCGATGTACGGCCCCAGGCGGAAGAGCATCTGATCGGCGTCGGCGGGGATGAGGTCTTCCTTGACGAGGAGCTTGACGCCGTCGGCGATGGTTTGCAGCCAGCCGAATCGGCCGCCGACGCGGGTGGGGCCGAGCCGATCCTGAATGCGGCCGGCCACCTTGCGTTCGAGCCAGATGAAAAAGACGGCGGAAGCGGCGAAGAAGGTGACGAGCAAAACCGCCGAGAGAATCGCGGCAATCCAATTGCCGATATAGGGAGAGACGCCGAGCAGCTTCGAGAAATCGATCACGATCCGGCGCCTCCGCCCGGGGAGAGCATCGCGTGGTGCATGACTGACGGGCGGTAGTGTATGGCGGCGCCGGAGGCGCGGCAAGGAGAAGGGGCAGGGGCAGGAAATAAGGGCGGGGAGCGTGGCCTGGCTGGTTCATTCAACCATAGGAGACATCTCCCATGTCGCGTTACGTCGATGCCACGGAGCAATTGGTGGTCGAGCTGTTCGTCCGCGACCTGGCTCGCTGAGTCGCCTTTTACAGCGACCTGGGATTCCAGCTCCTGATGCAAAAGAACGCCTTCGCGTCGCTGACCTGGGAGGACTGCCGCCTCTTCCTGGATCAGCGGCCGGGCTTGCCGGAACCGCCGCCCACGCCGGTCATGAATGTGCGCATTATGGTCCGCGACGTCGATGTGCATTGGCGGCGAGCGACCGAACGCGGGCTGCGTATCGTCGCTCCCATCGCCGACCGCTCGTATGGACTGAGGGACTTCACCATTGCCGACCCGGACGGCTTCGGCGTGCGCTTCGCGACCCGGCCGCCGGCGGCGTCGCGGGGCTGACGCACGCCGGCCGGAGCGCGGCTTCGATGGAGCATCCGAATCACCGCGATTGCGACGGCGACGGCGACGGCGGGGGCGGCGGCGGTCCGTTATTGGGGGGCGGGGACGGGATGGAAAACGTGATCGCGTCGCCGCCCTCATCCATATCAGTATCGGTGACGAACAGCGCCAGGGAAATCGATGGGCCGCCCACCAGGGGGGAACTGGTGGGAACGACAAACGTCAGGGTGTGATTCGTTAGGCTGATCGCCACCGCGGGCGGTAATCCGGGGACCGCCTGTTTCACCTGGGCGCTGGTACCCAGAGCGCCTGGCGTAAAGCCCGTGAGGGTGAAGCTGGCCGTGACCGTAACCACTCCCGGCTGGGAGAAATCGAAAGCGGGAGGACTGATGGAAACCGAGGGATCGGGATCGGTCGCCGTCGGCGGGGAACCAACGTGGGACTGCACGACGCAAGCCCCGTGCCCCGTCGGCACCTCGATCGTGATTCGGACGCTCCCAGAAGAAGTCGATGCCATGGTGGGTCCCTTTTGCATCAGGGTTCAGGAAGGGGTTGCAAGACGACATTGCGAAACCATGCATTGCCGTCCTCCAGATAAAGGCCCAGGCCGCCGCCGGGGTTGAAGGGGGGCGGAGGCGGAGGGTCAGGGAAGGCCGCATCCGAAGACAGCGGCCCGTTCGTATTGTCCATCAGGTCGCGGATTGAGATTTCCTGCGCCTCCGCGCCATCCCAGGAAACGCGGATCCTGTCCGGCCGAACTTCCAGCACCAGTTTTCGCCAGGTGGCGCCGGCAGGGTTCGGTGGAGCGATGGCGCCGGTGAAGACCGAAGGCGTAAGGTGCAGTTTCTTGTTTTGCCCCTCAGTCCCCGCTCCGCGATAGAGCTGCCGGCGCACCCTCACCTGACCCGCGTTCAAGCCCAGCTCGGAGAAGACGAGGGAAGTAAGAAAGACTTCCCGTCCGCCGCGCTCGCGCTCCTGGCCGTCGCAATACAAGCCGACCCACCCCTTGTTGTTTTGCTCATGCCATACGTCAGCCTCCAGTCGGAAGCAGTGGCGCGACGGATCGGGCGGCGCCAATTCCATAAGCAGCACCTGCAAAGCGTCGAGGTGCAGCGGCTTGGCGGTCGAGTAGGGCGGAGAAAATCCCTTGGCCTCGGTCTGCCAGCGATACCAGCGCGGCGGTCCCGTGGCGCCGGTCAGCTGCACCGGCCGCCCCGCCGCGAAATCGCGGAGAATCGCTGCAGCGTCCTCGGGCCGATCGGTGACCTCGGGGGCCGGCGTCTCCGTCCGCCGGAGCAGGAAAAAGGCCGACAGAGCGAGAAGGAGCAGCAGCGCCAGCGCGGACGGCCACGCCAGCCGGCGCATCCAGCGACGCTCCATCCGCTGCGGCGCAGGGGGTTGTCGGGAGATGCGTTCGTCCCGCAGCCAGCGGGCCAGGTCGTCGGCCAGGGCCGCCGCGGTGGGGTAGCGCTGGGTCTGCTCCTTGCGCAAACAGGTTTGCAGGATCGTTTCCAGGTCCGCCGGCAGCTCCGGCCGGACCGTCGTCGGGGCCGGCGGCTCCACAGTCATCACCTGCTCGAAGACTCCTTCCGTCGTGTCGCCAGCGAACGGCCGCCGGCCGGTCAGGAGTTCATAGAGGATGACGCCCAGCGCCCACACGTCGCTGGCGGCCGTCACCTTCCAGGTGTGCCCCGCCGCTTGTTCCGGCGACATGTAAGCCGGCGTGCCGACGCGCTGGCCGGGGCTGCTGGTTTCAGCGTCGCCGTCCAGCACCTTGGCCAGTCCAAAATCCGCCACGATCGGTTCGCCCTGCTCGTCCAGCAGGATGTTGGCCGGCTTCAGGTCGCGGTGAATGACGCCCTGATCGTGCGCATATTGCACCGCCCGCGCGATCTTCTCCACCAGGACCGCAGCGACGCGGGGGTCTTGGTCAAAGCTGCTTTTCCGCCCGGCCAAACTGCCGCCGGTCAGCAGCGGCATGGTGAAACAGTGACGACCCTGGTGCAGACCCATGCCGTGGATGGGAATGATGTGGGGATGGCGCAGCCGGGCGGCCGCCCGCGCCTCGC
>DATKHW010000695.1:0-11868 GCA_035546275.1 Gemmataceae bacterium | reverse complement strand
CGTTGCTGCCCGACGTCCAGGACATGCGATCCATCGCCACTCTATTGAGTCTTCGTATCCGCTATGAGCTGGCCATTGGCCGGACCGACAAGGCCGCGCGGACACTGCAAATCGGCTTCGCCGTGGGCCGTCACGTCGCCGACTCGCCCACCCTCATCAGAGCCCTCGTGGGCATGGCCATAACCAACATCATGCTGGGGCGCTTGGAAGAGGTGATGCAGCAGCCGGACGCGCCCAGCTTCTACTGGCCGCTCGCCGACCTGCCGCGGCCGTTCATTGACATGCGCATGCCGACGGAGGGAGAGCGCATCGGCGCCTATGGCACGTTTCCTGGCGCCGCCGAAATGGCGGCCGACCTGAACGCCAAGCCCTGGACGCCCGAGCATATCGCCAAGATCGTGGAGGTGTTCGGGCTTTTCGATGACAACCAAAATGAGATCCTGAGAGTCAAGGAAAAGGCGCTGCTGCTGACTCGCTTGGCGTCGAAGCATGAGGCGGCCAAGAAGGCGCTCCTTGACGAGGGCCGTCCGAAGGAATTGGTGGACGCGATGCCCCACGTTCAGGTGGCGCTGCGCGTGGCGCTTATGCAATACGACGCGCTTCTCGATCAGGTGCTGAAGTACCAGGCGGCGCCGTTCTGGGAAGCCAATCCGGCCATGGCGAAAGCGGCGCAGCAGGTGAAGGCTCTGGCCAACGACCGGGACGAGCCGGCCATTCCCATTGCTCGTACCTTTCTCCCAGCAGTCGAGAAGGTCTTCGCCGCCCGTACCCGCACCGATCGCCGGATCGCCGCGCTTCGCTGCGTGGAGGCGGTGCGGCTCTATGCCGCCGCCCATGACGGCAAGCCGCCGGCTTCGCTCGACGACATAAAGGACCTGCCGCTGCCGATGGATCCCGTAACCGGCAAGCCGTTCGATTACCGGGTGGTCGGCGACCGGGCCTACTTGTCCTGCACGCCCTTCCCCGGTCAGCCAGCCAACAATATCACCACGCCAACGTATGAACTCATCTTTGCGCGATGACGCTTGCCCGTGGAGACGCGACCGATGAAGCACATCCTGTCGGCGTTCGGCCTGGCCCTGTTGGTCGCAGCAGCGGCCCAGGCCGACGACGTATGCTCCAAGCCGCTTACGCTTCACCCGCCGGCCGCGGCGCCGCGGGCGGTGCAGTACGCGCTGCTGCCCGACCTGATGGACACGACGACGGGCAACGCTGCGGAGCATTATCGCCGGGCCGCGCAGAAATTAAGGGGAACAGCTCTGACGGATCTGGATCAAATCCTTGGGCAGTGGCTAGCGACGCCGCTCAAGGACCTGCCGCTAGACAGAGTAGCCATCCTGCTTAAGAAGTACGAATCCGCCTTCCGGGAGGTGGATGCCGGCGCGCGGTGCGAGCAATGCGATTGGGGCCTGACCGAGGAACTTCGCCGAACGGGATCGGACTCTGGGATTGACGTGTTCGCGCATCTTGAGATCGGCAAGCTCCTCGCCCTGCGCTGCCGTTACGAACCGGCCGAGGGGCACGCGCAAGAGGCCATGCGGACGCTCCGCATCGGTCTCACCTTGGCGCGGCGACTGGGCGACGCTCCGTCATTGCCCGTGGCCATTTTCGGTTCGGGCGTCGGCAGTTACATGCTGACCGAGGTGGAAGAGGTCGTTCAGCAGCCCGACGCGCCGAGCCTGTACTGGCCGCTGACCGACCTGCCGCAGCCGCTATTCGATCTGCGCAAGCCGATGGAGGGGGAGCGGATTGCGGTTTATGGCTTCTTCCCCGGCGCCGCCGAGATGGCCGCCGACCCGAACGCCAAGCCGTGGACGCCGGAGCAGGTTGTGAAAGCGATGAACGTGCTCCGTGTGGTGGGCGCCAGCAGCAACCGGTTGCTCCGGACTAAAAACTATGTGGAGATGCTGCTGCGCATCGCGGCCCGGCACGAGGCGGCCAAGAAGGCGCTGATCGCCGAGGGCCGGCCGAACGAACTGGTGGACGCCATGCCGCACGTCCAGGTCGCGCTCCTGGTCGCGCTGCGACACTGGGACCGAGCATTTGATGAGTCGCTAGAGGGCCAGAGCCTGCCCTATCCGGAGAGGCTCGCGGCCTGGTCCACGACGGAAGCGCAGCAGCAGGAAGTTATGGACGATCCGCATGGCCCGGCCATCCCCCTCTGGCGGCTGCATCCTCGCGACGGGCGTCGTTGGTTCGCGTTTGTCGCGCCCCTGGACCGGAAAGTCGCCGCGCTCCGCTGCGTCGAGGTCGTCCGGCTCTACGCCGCCGGCCATGACGGCAAGCTCCCGGCTTCGCTCGACGACATCAAGGACGTGCCGATTCCCATCGACCCCATCGCCGGCAGGCCGTTCGACTACCGCCGCGTCGGCGACCGGGCCTTCCTGTCTTGCACGCCCTTCCCCGGCGAGACGGCGAACAACTTCAACACGCCGACGTATGAACTCATCTTTGTACAATGATACCTGCCTGTGGAGACGCGACCGATGAAACACATCCTATCGGCCTTCGGTCTGGCCTTGCTGGCCGCTGCGGCGGCGCCGGCCGACGACGTTCGCTCCAAACCGCTGACCCTGCACATCGTGTCGCCGGAGCAGCGAGCGCTCAAGCACGCCCTACTGCCGGAATTGAAAGACTCGATTCCTGGCAACGCCGTCGATCACTACCGGCAGGCGATCAAGAACTTGAAGGCCGACGCCCCTTCTGCCAAGGAGTATTATCCGACGCTTGAAGCATGGTTGGCGGCACCGCTAAAGGACCTGCCCGTCGAGGCTGTGGAGAGGTATTTCAAGCCATTTGAATCGACATTGCGGGAGATCGAGGCTGGCGCCCGCTGTGAGCAGTGCGACTGGGGATTGACCGCGAAGATCCGCGAGCGCGGCGTCGCCACACTGCTCCCGGACGTGCAATACATGCGCGAAATCGCCAATATCATCGCGTTGCGCGTCCGCTTCCAGCTGGCGGAGGGCAAGTTGGACGAGGCGGCGCGGACGTTGCAAACGGGCTTCGCGATGTCCCGCGACGTCGCCGACGCCCCCAGTCTCATTTGCGGCCTCGTCGGCATGGCAGTTTCTTCCATTATGCTCGACCGGCTGGAGGAATTCATCCAGCAGCCGGGTGCGCCGAACCTTTACTGGCCCTTGACCGATCTGCCGCGTCCGCTGTTCGATCTGCGCAAGCCGATGCAGGGCGAGCGGCTCATGGCCTACGGCAGCTTCCCCGGCTTGCTCGAAATGGCGGCCGATCCAAACGCCAAGCCGTGGACCCCAGAGCAGGTCGAAAAAGCTATGGGACTGCTGAGGGAGTTCCTCCAGCAGGACAATCGGTTCCTGGAGATACGGGAAGAGGCGGAAATGCTGCTGCGCATGGCGGATCGGCACGAGGCGGCCAAGAAGGTACTGATCGACGAGGGCCGGCCGAAGGAACTCGTGGACGCCATGCCCCACATCCAGGTGGCCGTCCTGGCGGCGATTCGCCAATACGACGCGGCTTTCGACGAGTTGGACAAGTATGAGAGCCTGCCGTTTTGGGAGGCCCAGCCGGCGATGGACCGGGCCGCGGAGCGCTACAAGCAGCTGGCCGACGCCAAGGACGGGCCGGCGATTCCCATGGCGCGCCTGTTCCTGCCGGGAGTGAAAAAGGTGTTCGGCGCCCGGACGCGCATGGACCGGCGCGTGGCCGCCTTGCGCTGTGTGGAAGCCGTGCGCCTTTACGCCGCCGCTCATGACGGCAAGCTGCCAGCCTCGCTCGACGACGTAACGGACGTTCCAGTTCCCATGGATCCCGTCACCGGCAAGCCGTTCGGCTATCGATTGGTAGGAGATCGGGCGTTTTTCTCGTCAGCGCCTTTTCCCGGCCAGCCGGCGATCAACGTAACCACGCCGACCTATGAGCTGAGCATCCATTAGGCGCCGTTCGCGGCGGCGCCATGCAGCGAATGGCGGCTCCTTTGTCTTTGTCCACTCGCACGAATGCCGCCTTCTGCTTGTCGTTCACTGACAGGGCCGCTGCGACAGCGTCTCCTTTGCCCCGATCAGCAGGCCGCTGGGGCGTTGTGAAGTCCCATCCGATCGAGTAAAAGGGAGAGGATTCGGACGCACGGCTATCCTTTCCTTGCGGAGCCGCATGCCCATGCTGGCCAAGCTGAACACATTCGCCCTGGTCGGCATCGACGCCGCCCCTGTCGAGGCGGAAGTCGACGCGTCGGCGGGGCTGCCAAAGACCGTGCTGGTCGGCCTGCCCGAAGCCTCGGTGCGCGAGAGCATCCACCGCATCGAACGCGCCCTCGTCAACCTCGGCTACGCCCGGCATCCGGGCCGGACCGTCATTAATTTAGCCCCCGCCGACCTCCGCAAAGACGCCGGCGGATTCGACCTGCCTATCGCACTCGGTCTGCTCGTCGCCACCGGCCAGCTCCTTCCCGAACAGCTGCGCGATTTCGCCGTCGTCGGCGAATTGGCCCTCGACGGCAGCGTCCGGCCGGTCAAGGGCGCGTTGTCGATGGCGATGGCCGCCGGCGAGCGCGGCATCGCCAAACTGATGGTCCCCACGGCGAGCGCCCGCGAGGCCGCGGTCGTCAAGGCCGTTTCCGTCTACGGCGTCAGCAGCCTCGCCGAGGCGGTCGGCGTTCTGTCTGGACAGCTCCCGGCCGAACCGGTCGTCGCCGGCGTCGAGGAGCTGTTCGCGCAGCTCAATAGCTACGCCGAGGATTTCACCGACGTCCGCGGCCAGGAGTTCGCCAAGCGGGCGCTCGTGGTCGCGGCCAGTGGAGGCCACAATGTCCTGATGATCGGGTCCCCAGGGACCGGCAAGTCGATGCTGGCGCAACGGCTGCCGACGATTCTGCCCCCGTTGACGCCGTCGGAGAGCCTGGAAACGACGCGCATTTATTCGGCGATGGGCCGCCTGTCGGCCGACGAGCCGCTCCTGAAGCGCCGCCCGTTCCGCACTCCGCACCACACCATCAGCGACGCCGGCATGGTCGGCGGCGGCAGCACGCCGTCGCCGGGCGAGATTTCCTTGGCGCACCACGGCGTTTTGTTTCTCGATGAATTGCCCGAATTCCATCGCCGCAGTCTGGAAGTGCTGCGCCAGCCGCTGGAACAGGGCGTCGTCACCATCTCCCGCGCCCTGCATTCGACGACATTCCCGGCCCGCTTTGTGCTGGTCGCGGCCATGAATCCGTGTCCTTGCGGATATTTGGGAGACGCCAAGCACGCTTGCAAATGCACGCCGATTCAGATCGAGCGCTATATGGGTCGCATTTCCGGACCTCTTTTGGATCGCATCGACATGCACATCGAAGTGCCGGCCGTGCCGTTCCAGGAATTGTCGGCCCAGGCCGACGGCACGTCCAGCGCCGCCATGCGCGAACAAGTGGGCAAGGCCCGCGCGGTGCAGCGGCGCCGTTTTGGGGTCGACAACCATGTGCTGAACAGCCGCATGACCACGCGGCAACTGCGGCGGTTTAGTGCATTAGATGCGGCTGGCCGCGACTTGCTCAAGCAGGCGATGGAGGACCTGGGGCTGTCGGCGCGGGCGCACGACCGCATCCTGCGCGTCGCCCGCACCATCGCCGACCTGGAAGGAAGCGAGGCCATCCAGCCGGCCCATGTCGTTGAAGCGATCAATTATCGCAGCCTGGATCGCAAATTGTGGGCAACTTAGGGAAGCAGGACCCGGAGGGCGCCATGGCCGAGAGGACCTGCCCGCATTGCGGAGCCAAACTGTTTCCGCATGAAGTGAGCAATGGCGAATGCAGCGGCTGTGGACGTCGTTTGCCGGCTGACATCACTACCGCCGGGCCCGCCGGCCCTGGACCCGGCAGGCGGGACGCGCCGGCCCCGGAAGCCGACTGGCCGCCTCGGTCTGACCCTGGCGCTAACCCGTTTCTGCGCCGCGATGTCCCTGATTTCTACGGGCGGTTCGATCGGCCGTCCGGCGCCGGCTACGGCATGGTGCGCGTCGGGATCAACATGACGCGCTGGGGATTGGGGCTTCTGCTCCTGATGGGGCTATGCGGGGGCGGCACGGTCGTTCTCTTCGCCGCCAACGCCGGCGTCCGGGGCGGCGGCGGCGTATTCGAGATGGTTCGTCCTCTGGCCATGCTGCTGGGCGTCGCCGAGGTGGGGCTGCTCCTGGTCGTCTTCCTCGGTGTCTGTTTCTGCTGCACCGTTCCCGGCAGCTCGCAGGGAGTGGTCTGGGCGCGGGGGCTCATTGTCTTCCTGGTACTGGTCGTGATGTTTGGGATTGCGGCTTTTGTGGTCAATTTCGCCATCATGGATCGCCCCTTTCGCCCATGGATCAGGGACGAATCGATGCCACTCATGCTCTTCGTCCTGGGCGGGCTGCTCCTGTCCGCCTTTGGTCAGCAGCTCTGTTTCCTCATGACGCTGCGCGGCGTGGCCCGCGACTTCGGCGATTACCATCTCGGCGGCAGCTTCCTGGCGTATTTCATCACATCAATCGTCATCCCGCTCGTCGGCGCTTTGGGCGTCTTCTTCGTCATGGCGGTCATGATGGACACAGGACCGCAGCTGCGCCAGAGTGGCGTGAATGTCCTTCCCCCCCTCCTTAGCTGCGGGACCGCCGTTGCGGCCGTCGGCATGTTCATCTGGCTGATGACGTTGCTCGGACGCCTTTACAACCTCATCCCGTTAGAGACAGGCGGGCGCTACGGATATGGCGGGCGCTGGTGACGGTATGATGTGCAGCTATCCCTTTTGTCCGTCGTCCGTCGTGTAGCCATACCGCTGGATGACGCCGCCCCATTGCCGTGTGATCTCTGCGCGCAGCTCCGGCGTCAGCGAGGGATAACGGTTCGTCTGGTATCCAGCGTGATCGCCGAGGTACTTCTGGATGCGCGGCAACGCCGCATCGAAGCCGCCCAAGCCGAGCCGGTCGTAGAGCAAGCGCATCTGGGCTTCCGGGTCGCGGATCAGGTCCTCGTAACGCACCTCATGGAAACGGTCCGGCGCGACCAGCCGCTTGCCCTCTTCCAGGCGTGAATAAAGATGATTGAAGGTCTCGAAAACATGCTCCTCCAGTCCGGCGAACGTGGGAGTTTGCAGACCGTGATTGCGATAAAGCGATTTCCACAGGTTGACCGTGGATGGAAAGACGACATAGGGATCACGGACGATGTGAACGAAGCGGGCGTCGGGAAACAATTCCAGCAGCGTGTTGATGCGGCAGCTGTGCGTCGGCGATTTAAGGACGAGGCGGCGTGGGTCCTTTAGGGTCAGGGCGCGGAGGAAGCGCAGAAAGGCTTGTTTCCAGGCGGCCCGCGCCCGCGGCGGCAGCCGTTCCAGGTCGAGCGCTTCCTGGTCCTGCGGCGGATGATTGGGGAAAGCGATCGTCAAATACGGCGACGGCTGACCCAGGACGGCCAGGGCGAATTCGTCTTCCTGCGGCCGATCCCAGCCCGTTTCCATGTTGTCCATCGGCCGGTGTGCCGGCATCAGGAACCAGAAAAGGTGCGGAAAGATTCGCTCCGTGAGCAGCCAGTGGTGCGGGCAGAGACATTGATACGTCGTGGGGAACGTGTGCCGCGGATCGAGGATGAGCAGTTCGTGCAGCAGCGTGGTGCCGGTGCGCCAGTGGCCGATGATGAACAGCGGCGCCTCCCGGATCGGCGTGCGATCGATGCGGCCGCCGTAAGCCGCGTCGGACAGGAAACCCAGCGTGGAGTTCATGACGCTGGCGGCGGTGGCGACGGCGGCGATGTGCCAATAGGGCGGCTGGACCGCGACGCGATTGCGAATGAGGAGGCGCAGCCAGGCGAACAGATCGGCGCCGTGCCAGAGGCGCGGCGACCATTCCTGTTTCGGTTTGGCGGCCGGCTTCATGGCGGCTTCCTCATCCGGAAACGGCGAAAGGTCATTCTGGGGGAGCGAGCAGGCGCGACAAGGCCGGTTTTTCCGTGCATCGCCCTTGACCGACGGCACGCATAAGGGAACAATGATCTTGTGGAGCCGCTTGCTCATTGCCGAGCTAGCGCGACAGGTCCAAGCGGCTCTCACTAGGCGCGGCGTGGAGCAGTGGCAGCTCGCCAGGCTCATAACCTGGAGGTCGCAGGTTCAAATCCTGCCGCCGCAACTTCCGAAAACGGGCCGGTAGGCGCAACGCCTGCCGGCCCTTCTCATTTTCTGGCGACGGACCGCGTACCGGGCCGGCCGTCGCCGAATCCAACGCCGTGTGATAAAACAATGAGGATTTCGGGGAGGAAAATCCACCGGGCGGCCACTATATTGGGGGATGGGTACGCATCCCCTCCCCTCGACTCGCAACCGCCGGGACCGACAAACTGCATGAATCTCAACCCGCTCGCGCCTGTGCAACCGGAGACCGCACCCGCTGCGCTGCTGGCCGTGCTGCGCGACAACGTCGCTGGCGTCCTGCTCGGCAAGCCGGAAGTCGTGCAGTTCACGCTTGTGGCGCTGCTGGCCGAAGGCCATCTGCTCATCGAAGACGCCCCCGGCGTCGGCAAGACGCTGCTGGCCAAAGCCGTCGCCCGCAGCCTGGCCTGCACCTTCCACCGCATCCAGTTCACGCCCGATCTGCTGCCGAGCGATCTCCTCGGCGTCAGCATCTACAACCAGGCGGCCGGCGACTTCGTGTTCCAACCGGGACCGCTTTTCTCGCAAATCGTGCTCGCCGATGAGATCAACCGGGCCACGCCGCGCACCCAGTCCGCCCTTTTGGAAGCAATGAGCGAGCATCAGGTGTCGCTCGACGGCCAGACCCGCAAACTCGGCCCGCCCTTCTTCGTTCTGGCCACTCAGAATCCCTTCGAGTTCGAGGGCACCTATCCGCTGCCGGAGAGCCAGCTCGACCGCTTCCTGATGCGCCTGCGGATCGGTTATCCCGGCCGCACTGCCGAGAAGCTCGTGCTCAAGGGACACCGCGACGGCGAGCCAGTCGATCGGTTGGAGCCGGTGCTGTCGGCATCCGACTTGACTCGGCTGCAAGATTTGACGCGTAAGGTTCGGGTCGAAGAGCGCTTGTCGGATTACTTGCTCGATCTGATCGACGCGACGCGCGTTCATGCCGAGCTGTACCTCGGCGGCAGCACACGGGCCGCTCTGGGTCTGCATCGCGCCGCTCAGGCGCTGGCCTTGCTGGAAGGACGCGATTACGTCGTGCCCGACGACGTCAAGCGGCTGGCCAAGCCGGTCCTGGGGCACCGCCTGTTGCCGCGGGCGGCGCGCTCGGCCGGCGGCGTCGATCCAACCGAAGAGGTGCTTGAGGAAATACTGGGCCGCACGCATGTTCCCGTCTAGGGGGAGCGCTTATGGGCAACGAGGCGCCGCGGATTCGTTGGCAGCGCACCACGCACCTATCCGCCCATTTGCTGTATTGGTCGCTGGCCGCCGTCTTCGTGCTGCTGATCGGCTTGGTCCGGAACATCAACCTGCTTGTTCTGCTTGGCTATCTCGTGGTCGCCATCCCGCTCCTGAACCTGGCGGCCGCTGTCCAGATGCTCCGCGGTTTGCACGCCAAACGACGGATCGCGCAACCCATTTACGCCGGGGTTCCCTGCACCGTGAGTGTGCATATTGCGGCCACATACGGCCGGGCGCGGCTGGGAGTGGCGGTCGAGGACGGCGGGCCGAGTCACCGGCTGAGGTGGTTTGCCGCGCGCCTGGGGCGCGACGGCCAAACGTTTCGCGGCCAGGTGTTGCTGCCGCGGCGGGGCCGCTGCGCCTGGGGTCCGCTGACGGCGATGAGCGGGTATCCGTTCGGCTTGGTGCAGCGCCGCAGAATCCTCGCGCCGGCGGAAGAGGTCCTCGTGCTGCCGCAGCTGGGCCGGCTGCACAACGGTCGATTTCGCCGGCTGGTGTGGAGCCGGTCGGCCTATACGGAGCGTCGCCGCGCCCGGCCGCGCTTCCACGCGGCGGCCCAGGATCAGTTCCACGGCCTGCGCCCCTACCGCACCGGCGACAATCCGCGAGCGGTCCACTGGCGCACTACCGCCCGGCGCGGCGAGTGGATGGTGCGCGAGTTTGAGGACCTACCTGGCGACAATCTCGTGTTGGTTTTCGACCCCGCCAAGGACGGCCCGGCTTTCGAAGCGGCGGTCAGCCTGGCGGCCACGATCGCGATGGATTGGCGGTCCGACGGCGGCGGCCGATTGACCGCGGCCGTGGCCGGGCCGAACCCGATGCTGCTGGACGGCCCCTGCGGCCCCATTCATGCCCGGCGCGTCCTGGAACAACTCGCGGTGGTTGAGCCGGCGCCGGCTGACGAGGGGGCGCTCGTAAAACTGCTTATGGACGCGCCTCCGGGCGGGGTCGTCGTGGTTGGAGCCGGGTATAGCAGCGTGGCCGACGCGCTGCGCAAAGCCCTGCAACGACCGGTCGTCGGCCTGGATGCGTCGCTCTTGCGCGATTACGATTTCTATGAGCCGCCGGAGGAGCCCCCCTCCGACGAAGACGCTCAATGACGCCGCACCTCCTGGATGTGATCGTCGCCCTGTCCACTGCAGGCGGTCCCGCCGGTCGGGCCGTGCTGCGGCTGAGCGGTCCCGGCGCGGCCAAGTTCGTGGCGCCTCTTTTCCGACCCGACTTGCCGCCGCAGGTCGGACGCCAGCTGCTTGCCGGTGCGCTGCACCTTCCCACTCTGGCGTCGCCTCTGCCGGCCGAGCTCTACCTCCTATCGGCGCCGAAAACCTACACCGGTCAGGACATGGTGGAGATTCACACGCTTTCTTGTCCGCCGCTCCTGGACGTGCTGACGCCCGCCCTGCTGCATAGCGGCGCTCGCGCGGCCAAGCCGGGCGAATTCACGATGCGGGCGTTCCTGGCGGGCAAGCTCGACCTGACCCGGGCCGAGGCGGTGCAGGCGGTCGTGGAAGCCGGGGATGAAGGCGAGCTGAAACGGGCGCTCCTGCAGCTGGCTGGCGGCCTGGCGCGGCCGCTGGAGCAATTGCGCGAGGATCTGCTGGACTTGTTGGCCGACGTCGAAGCGGCCCTGGATTTCGGCGACGAGGCCATTTCATTCGTCGGCCGCGAGAACGTGCTGCACCGGCTGACGCGCGGCCTGGCGCAGCTAACGACGGCGTCGCGGCAGCTGACTGCGCGTGCCGTAGCCGATCGGCCGTTTCGAGTGGTCTTGGCGGGTCGGCCCAACGCCGGCAAGAGCAGCCTGTTCAACGCGCTGGGCGGGCAGGCGCTAGTCAGTGCGGCGGCGGGAACGACGCGCGACTACCTGATCCAGCGGCTCGACCTCAACGGGGCGGTCGTCGAATTGGTGGATACGCCGGGTCGGCGAATTGGGCTGGACGCCGTCGAGGAAAAGGCCCAGGCGCTCGGCCGCGAACAGGCGGACCAGGCCGATTTGGTGCTGCTGTGTCTGCCGACGGATGAACCGGCGCGGGCGGAGGACGCCGGGTTGTTGCGGCAAGAACGACCGCCGGTTTTGGGCGTCGCGACCAAATGCGACCTGGCATGCCCGCCGGCGGAAATGTTGGCAGTGAGCGCCGTTGCCGGCCAAGGGCTGGACGCGCTTCGGGCGGCGCTGGCGGAGCGCGTGCGATCGCGCCCACAGCCGGCGTTGGCGTCGAGTCTGAGCCGATGTCGCGGACACGTCGAGGCGTGCTTGGCCTGTTTGCGGCGCGCCCATGCGCTGGTGTTGTACGAGGACCCCACGGAACTGCTGGCGCTGGAGCTGCGCGGGGCGCTGGAGCAGTTGGGCGAGATGGTGGGCGCGGTGTACACGGATGACTTGCTGGATCGGATCTTCAGCCGATTTTGCATTGGAAAATAACAGGGCGAGCCGAGAGTGTAAGTAACTGTCCCATAAGCCCCTCGCCCCCGTACTCGGGGGAGAGGGGCGAGGGGGCATGGTTTCCTGGGCCAAAAACCCCTC
>DATKHW010000694.1:0-23875 GCA_035546275.1 Gemmataceae bacterium | reverse complement strand
TGCGCTGCGTGCGCGGCTCGGACACCCGTCCAAGGAGTCCGCCGACCGTGAAATTCCATGAAATGACCTTCCCCGAGCTGCGCCAGGTCCCGCGGGCCGGCGCCCTCATCCTGGTCCCCATCGCCGCGGTGGAACAGCACAGCCGGCACCTGGCCGTCCTCACCGACACGGTCCTCGTGACCGGCGTCGCGGAGGGCGTCGAGAAGCAATTGCCCGATTCCGTCGTTCTGCTGCCGACGCTCTGGTTCGGCGCCAGCCACCACCACCTGCGCTTCGGCGCCACGCTGTCGGCGTCAGTGGACGTTCACATCGACATGATTTGCGATCTGCTGACTCCGCTTCTCGACGACGGCTGGGTGCGCGTGCTGATCCTCAACGGCCACGGCGGCAACATCGACACGATGCAGACGGCCCTGCGGCGGTTGCAGCCGCGCTACCGCGACCGCATCCTCTCCGCGGCGTCGTACTGGGACCTGGCGGCGCCGGAATTGGCGGCGCTGGCCGAGGGGCCGCGAAAGAACATGGGCCACGCCTGCGAGATGGAGACGTCAATGATGCTGGCGCTGCGGCCCGACCTGGTGCGGCGCGACCAGATCCGCAACGATCCGCCGCGAGAAGATGCGGTCCTCCGCGGCCTCTATTTGGCCGAAGACATGAAGCAGCGCACCGACCACGGGGCTGTCGGCTATCCCGAATTGGCCAGCGCGGAGAAAGGGCGCGCCTTCCTGGCGGCGGCCGTCAAGCGCGCGGCGGAAGTGGTCCACGCGCTCTTGAAGCGGCCGGCGCCCCAATGAGCCGCGCGGCCCCGGCGGAGCAAACGCCTCCGCCGTCAACTAAATTTTTCTTATAACTGCCCTTGTCAACGGGCCGTCAACAACTAACAATAGCGGTGCATCAAGGAGCATGGGTACGGATACTCATGGGCGCTTCCGCTGAAAGGCACCCCGCACGGATGTTCGAAGCATTCCCGCCGTCGCCCCCCCCACCGCGGTCCGCTGCTCAGCATCAACCCCAAGCACGTTCCTTCCCTTGCTCGGATTGCGTTTCCACCCATGGACGACGCCGACGGCGCCGGCGTAGGCTTGCCGTCGGCCCGCCGCGTTTCCGCTCCGAAAGGACTCTTGCACCATGCTTGTGCTGTCGCGACGGCTCAACGAGAAATTGCTCATCCCCTGCATCCGGACGGCGATCCAGGTGCTGTCGATCCAGGGCAACCAAGTCCGCCTGGGAATCGATGCGCCCAACGAGGTCGCCGTCTTCCGCGAAGAAATCTATAAAGCTGAGCCGGATACTCGGGATCCGATCTCGGCCGTGCCGAAGGACCGCCTCCCTGGATTGCTGCGGAATCGGCTGGCCCGTTTGGCCCTGGGCCTGGATCGGCTCCAGCGACGGATGCAGGGGGACGCGGCGGCGCCCAGCGCCCAGGCGGCCCTCGATCAGCTCGGCGAGGAATTCGACGAGCTGACCCGCATTGTCAATGATCTGCTGGCCGGCCACTCTCAACCGTCGGCCGACCCCATCGGCTGCGGCCTGTAGCGGCCTGCGGCCAAGCAAAACCAGTCCCGTCGGCGCGCACTCACGCGCCGACGCGGGTCCGGGATGCGCTCACTTCCACCTCCGCCGATCACAGAAGAGTTGCCAGACCGTTAAGGGCCGTTTCCACTTCTCTGCCGGTTCCCTTGCCAACCGCCGCTCCGTGAGCGATGATAGGCCTTTCACGCAAGACCGCCCGATCCACAAGGAGCCGCGCCGCCATGTCCACGCCGAACACGAGGAAGACCGCTCGCAAACGCCGCCGCATCCGCAACAAACGGCTGCGCCACCTGAAACCGACCAGGCGGGGTTGGAAAATCCACTAAAGCGCGCCCCGAAAAGGACCCACGACGATGACGACACGAATCACCCGCCGGGCGGCCCTGGGACGCATGGCCGCGGCCGGGATGGCGGCGCCGTTCGCCTTCCGCGCTTACGCCGGCGCGGCCCCCAGCGAAACGGTCAACCACGCCAGCTTCGGCGCCAACGGCCAGGCGCTTTCGGACCTCCGGGATCTGACGAAAAGCAAAAACCTCCAGCTGGTCGCCGTGGCCGAGGTGGACCTCAGCCGCGCCGCCGACCTCCAGAAGATGCTGCGCGACCGGATGCTCCCCGATGTGAAGGTCTACCAGGATTGGCGCGAGCTGCTCGACAAGGAGAAGGGACTCGATTCGGTCAACGTCTCCGTGCCCGACCACTCCCACGCCCCCATCACCATGCGGGCCATGCAGCAGGGCCTCGCCGTTTACACGCAGAAGCCGCTGACGCAGACGATCTACGAGGCCCGTCAGCTCGCCAAAACGGCGAAGGACAAGAAGCTCGTCAGCCAGATGGGCATCCAGATTCATTCGCATCCATTCCACAAGGCCATTGTGGCAGCCATCCAGGCCGGAGCGATCGGCAAGGTGAAAGAGGTCCACAGCTGGAGCGGCAAGGGCTGGGGCGACAAGAACCCACGGCCGGACCGCAGCGACCCGATCCCGGTGGATTTCGACTGGCAAACCTGGCTCGGCGTGGCGGCGGATCGGCCGTTCATCAAGGGCTATTATCACCCCTCCGAGTGGCGAAAGCGGCTCGACTTCGGCACTGGCACCTTCGGCGATATGGGATGTCACATTCTCGACCCCGTATTCGGGTCGCTGGCCCTGACGGCGCCGACGTCGGTGCGGTCCGACGGCGACAAGCCGGGCGCCGACAGCTGGGCGCTGGAGGCGAAGGTCACATACCAGTTCCCCGCCACGGCCCAAACGACGGACGGCTTTTCGCTGCACTGGTATCACGGCGGACAGCGGCCGCCGGCCGAGGTGCTGCAGCTCCTGGGCGATCGGAAGTTGAGTTCGCAGGGATCGATCTTCATCGGCGCCGACGGCGTGCTTTACACGCCGTACCTGGACGGCCCTGCGATGCTGCTGCCGGCCGACAAATTCAAGGATTACAAGCTCCCAAAAGTGGACGGCGACGACCATTACCTGCAGTTCGTCGAAGCCGTGCGCGGAAACGGCCAAACGTCGGCGCCGTTCTCCTACGCCGGGCCGCTGACGGAATCGGTGCTGCTGGGCTGCCTGTCCACGCGTTTCCCGCAGACGACGCTGGAATGGAGCGCGGCGGACCTGAAGATCACGAATATTGACGAAGCGAACGCCTTCGTTCGGAAGCAATACCGCAAGGGATGGGAGGTGGAGGGCCTGTAGCGCAGATATCGCCGAGTCGTGCCGTCCTTGCGGGCTTTGCGCCTTGGCGTCTTGGCGTGAGATGCCATTCTCACGGCATTTCCTGCACCAGCGCTAAGGGACAATACGATAACGGCGACGGAGTGAGGGTCCGTACTGGCAGGGAGGCCGCATGCGCTCACCAATTCGCCGCCGTCTCGCTCGCGCCGCGGCATTGCTGCTGGCGGTCGCCGCCTCATGCCGCGCTGCGGCCCAGGGTCTGGGCGAGCCCACGACCGCCGGCAGCGGCGTCGGTTACATCGACCCGGCGCCGCCCGCCACGCTCTTTCGCTTTCGCTACGACGCCAGCGACGGCGACGATGCGCCGAACCGGGCCGAGTTCTTCTGGCCGCGCGGCGGCCCGGCCGGCCCGGGTCCGCGTCTACCGGAACGCAACGCGGACTATCAGGACCTTGATTGTTATCTGGAAGCCGCCTGGGCGCCGTCCTTCTCCACCTTCGTCGAAGTCCCCTATCGCTTTCTCCATCCAGAAGTCAACCCGGACGCGGCCGGGTTGGCCGACATGAACGCCGGCTTCAAGTACGCAATCGTCCGCAGCGACGATTTGGTCAGCACCTTTCAATTGCGCACCTACATCCCGACCGGCGACGGCGCCCGCGGTCTGGGGACCGATCACGTCAGCCTGGAGCCGGCATTCCTCGTCCTCAAGCGCTTGGACGATCGGCTGACCTTCGAGGGCGAGCTGCGCGACCTCGTTCCGATCGGCGGCACGGACTTCGCCGGCGACGTGCTGCGCTATGGCGTGGGTCTGGATTACGACTTGTGGGACCTGGGAAAAGTACGTATCGCGCCGGTCGTCGAGCTAGTGGGCTGGACGGTGCTGAGCGGGCAGGTGAGCATGGTCGAACCTTCCGGGGCGGTCGTGCAAAGCGGTGCGGCCGGCAATACGATCGTGAACGCCAAGGTCGGCGTTCGATTTTGGACGTGCAATTGGGGCGACGCTTACGTCGGTTACGGCCGCGCCCTGACAGGCGACCGCTGGTACGCGAACACGTTCCGCGTGGAATGGCGGCTGCCGTTCTGATGCAGACCACCGCTTCCCACATGTCACGGAGCGGGACCGCGCAGGTAAGGAGGGTGAACGCCTTGCGTCGGCAGGGCGACCGTCCACCTGGGAGGCCCCGCTCGTGGTTGCACGACTCTCGCCGCATCCGATTCCCGGCCCGCGTCCGCTGCCGCTCGTCGGCTGGCGCGGCAATGCTCTGCTCTACGCCCGCGATCCGCTCGGCCGACTGACGTCGCTGCACCGCGCTTACGGCGACCTGGTCGCGCTGGCAGCCGGCGGCAACGGCAACCTGACTTCGGCGGTCCCTGGCTGTCGCGGAACGGTATTTGTGTTCGGCCCCGAGCACCACCGGACGATTTTGACTAATACCGCTCTGTTTCCTATCAGTACGCGGACCGGTCTGGAAAAATCGCAGTGGGCGCGTCTCGGATCGGGCATCTTCAACAAGAACGGCGAGCCGCATCGCCGGCAGCGCCGGTTGCTGCTGCCCGCTTTCCACCGCGATCGGATGGCAGCCTATCACCGAGACATGGTCGCCCTTACCATGCACGCTCTGGAGGCCTGGCGACCCGGCCGGCGCGACCTCGCCCAGGACATGCACCGTCTCACGCTCGACATCGCTTGCCGGGCCTTGTTCGGCCTGAACGGCGGCCGCGAGTCGGACGACTTAGGCGGGTTGCTCCAGACCGCGCTCCGCTTGGCGCGAGCGCCGGCCGTGCTGCTGGCGCCGCTGGACTTGCCCTTCACCCCTTATCGGCGTTATTTGCGCGTGGCTCGCCGCGTGGACGAGGCGCTGTCCGGCCTGATCGCGCGACGGCGGACGGAGGGCGCTGGCGGCGGCGATGTGCTGTCGGCTATGGTCCGCGCTGTCGACGCCGACGGCGGCTTGACCGAGGACGAACTGGTCGGTCAGGCCAACGCCCTTTTCCTGGCCGCCCATGAAACATCCGCCAGCGCTCTCACATGGGCGGTTTTTCTGCTGGCGCAGCATCCCGCGGTGCTTGCCGATCTGCTCGACGAGTTGCAGACGACGTTCGGCGGCGACGGTATCGCGCCGGAACGGCTGGAGGAACTGCCGCTGCTGGATCGGGTGGTGCGCGAGTCGCTGCGATTGTTTCCGCCCGTTCCGATTCTGACGCGGGTGACCGCCGCGGATACGGTGCTGGGTCGGTGCCAACTGCCGGCGGCGACGGAGCTGCATCTCAGCATCTACCACACGCACCATGCCGAGAAGTTGTATCCCCAGGCACAACGCTTCCTGCCGGATCGCTGGAAGACGGCGGCGCCGTCGCCGTATGAGTATCTGCCGTTCGGCGTCGGCTCGCGGCTGTGCGTGGGGGCGGGTTTCGCGCTGCTGGAAATCAAGACCGTGCTGGCCCTGCTGCTGCGGCGCTGGCGAATTCAGATCGTCCCCGGCGCGCGGATCGACCGGCGCGTCGGCGTCACGCTGGCCATGCGCCGCGGCTTGCCGGTGATCGTCGCGCCTCCAGTCGGCCCGCCGCCGCAACGGACCGCGCTGCGCGGCGACGTCCATGAGATCGTGGATTTGACGTGAGCGCCTCACCGGGCGACGCCGGCGAGGGTGACCGGCGCCGACGGTTCGCTCGCCGCCTTGTCGTTGTCGTCGGCGTCGAGGGCCGTCACGCGGTAGATCAGCTCCTTGTCGGGCGGCGCCGTGAAGTCGATCCACTCCGGCGGGTTGTCCGGATCGCCTTGCGGCCTCGGCGGACGGTACGCAATCACCTGCCACTTGCCCCCGGCGATGCGCCGCTCCACGCGGAAGCCGATGGCGCCCTCCGATGGGCCTTCCCAATCCACCTTCACGGCGTCCTTCTGGTAGCCTTCTGCCGTCACCTTGGTCGGCGCCGTCAGCGCCCCCGCGGCGGCCGTCAGCGGCGCGGCCGCACCCAGCTTTGCGGCGACAGTCGCATCGGGCGTGACTCGCGGCGCCTTGTTGCCGACGAAGGCGCAGTCGGTCAACTTCACGTCCTTGCGATCGGTTATGTCGCCGATCCATCCCGCCGTCTGGTTCCAGCCGATCAGCAGACCGCTGCAGTCGGCGTCCAGGCCGCCGAGGCCGCCTGCCGAACCTTCGCCGAGCGTGTGGACGTTATGCGTGATCGCCCAGGAGCGGATCGGCGTGCCGTCCCGCGCCCGGCAGGCGATTCCCTCGCCGTCCTTGCCGGGCGACGAGCCGGTGTTGCCGAAGCGGTTGCCGTCGATCCACAGATTGCGGCCGGCCAGGTCGAAAGCGCGCGATCGATTGTCCGAATCCTTCCCGGCCGCCTCGTACCCGTCCAGCGTCAAAACGCCGTCGGTGGCGCGCAGAAACTCGCGCTCGTTGCGGTTCCCCGTGATCGTGACCCACGAACCGGAGATATTGTAGCCGGTATGACCGTGATTGAAGACGAAGTTGTCGCGGACCACGACGCCTTCCTCGAAATAGCCAGGGCAGGCGCCGTCGGCTCGCGCCCAGGTCAGCAGCTCCTTATTCACGTCGATGCCGATCGTCTTGCCGTAGTCGAACAGGACCCTGGTTTTTTCCTTTGCCGCGGTCTTCTGCGTGTATTGGAAGTTCTTCTTGCTGCTAGGCAGATAGTTGTTGGCCACGAAGACGCGTGAGCCGTAGACGGCGATGCGGGCGACGTAGCGCGACGTGGAAAAGCCGTCGGGGCCGTAGCCGGGGTCGGTGTAGTCGTCGAGAAGGGCGGAGTCTTCCAGAACGCAGCCGAAGACGAGCCGGCCCCGGCCTCCGCCGAAATACTTCTTCCCGCCGCCGGCCAATGCGTCGATGGGGTGCGAGCCGGACGGGTCGCGTTTGGCCCAGGCCTCCTTAATATGGCCGTTCAGCATGGTTCCCGGGCCGCCCCAACTCTTGGTCCAGTCCACCTCCGGGCCGAAGTCGATGGTCGCTCCGACGATGTGGACCTAGGCGACGCCGATGTCGCCGACGTCCTTGACGTGCCGGTAATCGTCGGGCTGCAGGCTGATCATGTTCCAGTCGCGCGGGACCTTGCCGCCGCCGCGATCACGGAAACCGAAGATGAATTTTGTAGGCAAATCCAGCTTGCCGTCGGCGGCGGCCGGATGGCCGGTGGGCGCATCCCCGCGGATGACGACGCCGTGAACGAGCATCAGGCCGCGGCCCGGCGGCATCGTCGAGAAGTCATAGGTCCCGGCGGGATAGTAGAGGACGCCGCCGCCTTCCGACAATTCATCGCGGGCTTTCTCGAACTTCTCGAAGAGCGTCGTGCCCTTGGGATAGGTCTTCATGTTGATGACGTGCGACCAGTTGATCTCATCGGTCCAGGCGGGGTAGCCTTCCGGGCCGGAGTAATAGGTTGCGATGGGATTGTCCTTGGGTGGGTCCGTGGCGTCGGCTGCGTGGACTGGTCGGACGAGAAACAGGGCGAGCAGGGCGAGGCAAGTAGGCGGCGTTCGACACGGCAGCATGGGAACCTCGCGCGATATCGGAGAAGCAGGGAGCAGGGAGGCGGGCGGGGATTCCGTGGCGATTCACCGAGTATAACCCGTCGGGGAGGAGACGCAATGATTATCTGAGCCGGCTAGCGCGGCATCGTCAGGACGACATAGCGGCACAACCAACCGAGGGCAGGGACCAGCCGCAGCAGTCCGGCGTCGCACCACTCCAGAGCGGCGGTGAGCCGGCCCGGTCGCATCACTCGGCGAATCATGGACAGCAGCTGGCAGCATTCGACCCGGAGCCGGGGAAAGGTCCGGCGCAGGATCGGCAACTGGCGCAAGCGCAGCGGTTCCTCGTCCGGCGTGCGGCCTTTGCCGTGGTAGTTCAGCCGCCGCCGCGCCCAGGCCAGCAGCGGATTCTCGCCCCACGGTTCGCAGAAGACGGCCACGCCTCCGGGCGCCAGGACGCGCCGCACTTCGGGAACGGCCCTGCCGAGGTTGAGGTGATGCAGGACGGCGTTGCCCCAGATGCGGTCGAAGCTGGCGTCGGCGAACGGCAGCCGTTCGGCGTCGGCCGTGCAGAATTCCACGGCCGCTTCGTTAACCCATGCTCGCCGCCGGGCCTCTTCGACATAGGCCGGCGACAGGTCGAACGCCGTCACGCGGGCGCCGCGCCGCGCCAGCACCACCGCCGCCATGCCGTGGCCGCAGCCGTAATCGAGCGCGCGCAAACCATCGAGCCGGCCCAGCCGTGCCAATGCGGGCCGAATCCAGGTTTCGTGGTCGAGGTAAGCGTCGTCGCGGAAGCGCATCGACTCGGCGACCGCAAAGGAGGCGGCGCGCCGGCGGCACTGGTCGTCGTGAAAGGCCTGTTCCAGGGCGAGGCGATCCATCGCATTCATGGCGCGATCCCACCGGCCGTGGGGCTTCCCGTTCCCCGCATCGCCCCCAACTTTAGGGCATTGCTCCTGCGCTGTCCAGACCGCCGCGCCATTCGGTCTTGCCCCGGAAAGGGCGTTTCCGGTAAATCCGCCCCGTTCGGCGGCCCCCCAGTGCGCTTGCTTGCCCCGGCCGCGATCGAACGCATCGGGATCGGGACCGTCCAGCGGAAGAGGAAGGCACGGATGCTCGCGTATCTCCGCTCCATCTGGGAGTGTCGGAATTTCTGGTTCTCTTTAGTCGTCAACGATCTCCAGCTCCGCTATCGGCGGTCGGTGCTGGGCGTCGGCTGGTCGCTGCTGCATCCGCTCGCCTTCGCCGTCGTCCTCGGCGCCGCGTTTCATGAGATCTTCCACCAGCCGGTTCGCGAATACTTGCCGTATCTCCTGTGCGGTCTGGCCTGCTGGGGCTATCTGACCGGCGCCGCCACCGAAGGCTGCTCCACTTATATCAACGCCGAGAACTACATTCGCCAGCATCCCCTGCCGCTGGCGGTCTATCCGCTGCGCACCGTGCTGGGCGTGATGATCCATTTTCTCATCGCCCTGGCCCTGGTCGCCGGCCTCAAGCTGGGCCTGCAAGGGCTGAGCCGGCCGCCGGAGGTGCTGTCCCTGACAGCCGGCGTCGTGCTGGTGTTCCTGTTCGGCTGGGCCGTATCCATCCTCACGGGCTTCATTAACGTCGCCTTCCGGGACACGCAGCACATCCTCGGCATCGTTTTCCAAATTGGATTTTACCTCTCGCCGATCATCTACCCTGCCTCGTCGCTCACCTCGACGCGCTTCGGCTGGGTGCTGGCGATCAACCCGCTGACGCCGTTTCTGGACGTCATCCGCGATCCCATGCTGGAAGGCCGGCCGCCGTCGCTGGCCTGCTTCGGGGCGGCCGCGGCCATCACGCTCGCCGTCGGCGCCGCGGCGATTATGAGCCTCGGCTACCAGCAGCGCCGGGTCATTTTCTACCTGTGACCGCGAGGGAACCGGCCCATGGCTTCCATCGACCTGGAACACGTCGATCTGACGTTCCGCGTGCGGCAGCAGCATCAGATCACCATGAAAGAGTATCTCTTGAAGGGCATGTTCCGGCAATCCCGCAACCCGGTCCTGGAGGTGCGGGCGCTGCAGGACCTCAGCCTGCATCTCGGCGACGGCCGGCGGCTCGGCGTCATCGGCGCCAACGGGTCCGGCAAAAGCACATTGCTGCGTCTGATGGCCGGCGTCTATCACCCGACTGCAGGCTGCCGAACCGTCGCGGGAAAGGTAAGCGCCCTCTTCGATCTGGCGCTGGGCTTCGAGATGGAGGCCAACGGCTGGAAGAATATCCGCTTTCGCGGCTTCCTGAACGGAGAAACGGCGCACAGCATCCGCGACAAGGCCCCGGGGATCGCCGACTTCAGCGAGCTGGGCGATTTCCTGAAGATTCCCGTGCGCTACTACTCAGCCGGCATGATGGTGCGCTTGGCTTTTTCCGCGGCCACGGCGATCGAACCGGAAATCCTGCTCGTCGATGAGGTGCTCGGCGCCGGCGATCTCGCCTTCCAGGGCAAGGCGGAGCGGCGGCTGAATCAGATGATGGAAAAGGCCCGCATCCTGGTCGTGGTGAGCCACAATCTGGCGGTGCTGCCCCGATTGTGCGAGGACGGCCTGTGGCTGGAGAAGGGCCGCATCCACGCCGAGGGGCCGATCGACGAGGTCATCGCGGCTTACGTCGAAAGCACCCAGCGGGCGCGGGCCGTGGCCGCATGACCTGGCGCGCGGCCGGCTTTACGACCGCCGTTTTCGATCAACCTGCCGCGACGACCACGGCGGCTCGCTCCGACCGAACCTCCGCCGTCTTTCCAACGGCTCGATCAAAGACCGCTTTCAGCCCGTCATTCCAGCGGGCCGGCGTGTATTTCGTCTCCACGTCCGCACGAGCGGCGCTCCCCAGGCGGGCGCGCAGCTCGCGGTCTTCCACCAGCCGAGAAACCGCCTCCACCAGTCCCTCGATCACCTCCGGATCGGGCGTGTACATCGGCTCATAATCTTCCCGCAGAATCCCGGCCGTCTGGTCGGCCCAGGACGCCTTGCCATAGCGGCCCTTCACGACCAGCCCGTTGCGCTCGTGATGCAAATACTCTTCCATGCCCCATCCATCGGAGCCGACCACGGCCAGGCCGTAGGACATCGCCTGCAGCAGCGAAACGATGTGAATGCGCGCCGCCGGCAGGAGAAAGATGTGGCTCTCGGCGTGCAGGGCGGCCATTTCCTCCGGAGTCAGGAAGCGATCGATGAGCCGCACGCCGCCGGCTTCGATGATGCGGTGATAGTGCGCGTCGAGGGCCGGCAGGGCGGTGCGCAGGGTCAGGCGCAGCTGCGGATAGCGCTCGCGCAGGATCGCAAACGCCTCCAGAATGTCGAGGCCGCCGCGGACGTAGAAGTTCTCCGGCACCTGACACCAGGAGTTGATGAAGAGCAAATGGATCTCATCGCCGTCGCGATCTCGGTGGCGCTGCCAGCGAGCCGGCAGCGGGACGCCGAGCGGCGTATAGAAGACCTTATTGCGGATAGCATCGCCGAATAACGTCGGCACGAGTTCCGCCGTGGAGCAGATGTGCGTGAGAATTCCCTTGCACTCGTCTGCTTCCAGGAGCGCCTTCACGATAGGCAGATAGGGCGAATCCTCGATCCGCAAATCGCTCGTCCGGCCGTTCTGAATCAGCGGATAAAACAGGGTCGTTGGATCTTCGATTTCGATGACCCAGGGGTTCTGGCCGAACGTGTAGGGCATGCTGGTTAGGAAGACCAAGCCGCGGTGCGGAGCGAGCAGGAATTGCGACAACAGATGGCGGGAATGGATGAAGCGCGCCAGGGCGCCGATTTGGACGCCGCGGCGCAGCAGCGTCAGAGTGAACCAAGCCAACGCCGCCAGCACGCGGAGGCGGCGTCGGAAGGGAATGTGCGGCGCGCCGCGGAACAGGCCGATCACCGATCGAATCATGCCAGTGAACAGGCTGGGAACGCGCCCCACAGTCCGCAGGATTTTCGCCGCCAGCGAGGGCTGCTTGATCTGGACCCGCTCGCGCGGCGGGGCCGAGCAGACGAAGCGGTAGCCGGTCGGCGGCTCAGCGGCGTGGTTGAACTGGGGGTGCCGGCCGCAGTCGCCGGACCGGGAGTAGACCGGCAGCCAGCCCGCGAACTCGACGGCCGCCCGTTTGCTCAGGGCCTCCACGGCCGCTTCGACGGCCTCAAACGAGGCGCCGCTGACCACTCCCGCGCGGCGCCGATCGTCGGCCGCCGCCAGGTCCACATAGCCGGCCGACCGCGGCGCCGCATGGACGGCCCCGCCGTAGCGCACCACGTCGCGATCCTGGCAAACGCCGACGACGGTCGGTTCTTCGGCCGGGCCGATTTCGTCGATCCGCGACTGGATTTCCGCTAGCGTTGCGGCCGAGAGGGCGGCGGGGTGCGTGAAAAGCCGGCCGGTGCGCAGGGCGTCCACCGCGTCCACAATCGGCGGAAGAGCGAAGACGCGGCCGTGGGTGCGGATGAGGTTCCATCCGCCGTACGACTCGGGGAAGGGGACGCGAGCGCGCCAGCCAAGCTGCATGACAGGGTCTCCCACAAATGGAATCGCTGCGCGAGTTGTTTTGCCCAGGATGCTGAGCGGCGGGAGAGGCCGCCGACGAGCCCACGCCGTCAGCTCAGCGCGGCGCGGAGGTGGCTCAGGAGCCGCCGGCAGACGCGCATAGGAAGCCGCCGCAACGGTTGGGCGCGGACCTTGTCCACGAGCCGGCGCGTCCGCCACGCCAAAGATGTCTTGTTGAGGTCCGTACCGTGTTCCATGTTGAGGTAGAGGTTGCGCGCCTGACGGCGCAGCAGCTCGAACCAGTATTTGTTGAACGGCCCCTGCTTGCAGGTCAGCTCCATGTTGTTGTAAGTCGGCGTGTCGCCCAGCCCGTAGCCGCCGCGCCGCTCGTAAAACGGCGGCAAGCGTTTCCAAATTACGATTTTGTAGAGGTCATATAGGACGACGGAAAGCCCCATGAGCCAGCTGTCCACGTTGGACTGCCAGCCGAAATTCTGGCACACCTCGATGAGCCGGGCGCTGATGACCGGCGACCACTCGCCGAAGGCCACGACCCATTGGCGGATTTGTTCTTCCTGCTCGTAGACGCCGGCGTAGGATTCGATCGGCGGCCGGTTGTGGCCGAGGATGCAGAATTCGTCCGGGACGGCGAGGATTTCCGAGACGAAACCGGACCGGAAAAAGCAAAAATCGTCCGCCGTCATCAAACAGAACCGTGAGCGCGGGTCCCGCTGAGCGAATAAGTATTCCTGGGCATGGTGGAGGTAATGGCGGCCCTCGCCGCGGGACCACATGAAGGTGCGGACGGCGAAGGGATAGCGCGCGAAGAAGTCGTCGGACGGCCGCTGATCGTCGTCGTCGTCGTATTTGACGAGGAACTCGATGTGCCGCCGTTCGTCGGGGTGGACGTGCGCCTCGGCCGAATCGAGCAGCTGTTTGAGGTTGGAAGCCGGGTTGTCCTTGACCCGGGAACAGAAAAGGACGCTGATCATGCTGCGGCCTCCGTGCCGATGATTTTGGCGGCTGCGAGTATAGAGCGTCGCGCCATTTCGGTCAACGCAAGCTCCGCCGATTCCATAAGCCCCTCGCCCCCCGTACTCGGGGGAGAGGGGTCGGGGGTGACGGGGCATGGTTTCCTGGGCCAAAAACCCCTCACCCCTGGCCCCTCTCCTCGGAGTACCGCGGAGAGGGGAGATCGTGTTGCTCCCCTCTCCCCGGAGTACCGCGGAGAGGGGAGAAGCTTATGGGACAGTCACTTACAGGCGCAGCACGATCTTGCCGAAATGGGCGCCGCTCTCCAAGTGCCGGTAGGCGGCGCGTACTTCCTCGAAGCCGAAGACGCGGTCGATCACCGGCTTCATCCGGTGCAGCGCGATCGCCCGGTTCATCGCCTCGAACATCGCCCGTGAGCCGACGAAGACGCCCTGCAAGCGCACCGCCTTCATCAGGACCGGCATGGGGTTCACGTCGCCGGCCCCGGACAGAACGCCGATTAGCGCGACATGGCCGGCCGCGCGCACCGCCTTCAGCGACCGCGGCAGCGTGCCGGCCCCCCCGACCTCCACGACGTGATCGACGCCGACGCCGCCGGTCAGGTCGCGTACTTTCTTGTCCCATTCCGGCGTGGTCTTGTAGTTGACGCCGTCGGAGGCGCCCAGCTGTTTCGCGCGCTCCAGCTTGGCGTCGCTGCTGGATGTGGCGATCACGCGCGCCCCGGCCATGTGGGCGAACTGCAACGCAAACAGCGATACGCCGCCGGTCCCCAATGTCAGCACGGTTTCGCCGGGCCGCACGCCGCCGCCGCTCAGCTCCATCAGGGCGTTCCAGGCCGTGACGGCGGCGCAGGGCAGTGTCGCCGCCTCCTCGAAGGAGAGATGCTCCGGTACGGCGACCAGACCATCCTCGTTCAAGACGACCTGTTCCGCCAAAAGTCCGTCGATGGCGCCGCCCAGGGCGGATTTGCTGTTGGACTCAGAGAGCATCCCACCCAGCCACGTTTGCATGAAGATGCCGGCCACGCGGGCGCCGACGGCGAAGCGCGTGGCGCCGGGACCGGCCTCGACGACTTCGCCGGCGCCGTCGGACAACGGGATGAGCGGCAGCGACAGGTTGCGGCTGTAGAGGCCCTTGAGGATGAGCAGATCGCGATAGTTCAGCGACGCGGCCCGGATGCGGACGCGCACCTGGCCTGGTCCCGGCCGCGGCTCCGGCGCTTCCTCGATACGCAGCTCTTCGGCGTCGCCGAATCGGTGAATCCGGATCGCTTTCATGGTCGGTCCTCTGGGGGCGCTCGCGGCGAACGCGGAAACAAGGGATTGTATATGCTTTTCGCCCCCCGCCGTTTACAATCAACTACCGTACTCCGCGCGATCTTCGAGGTGCCTAGCCGCATGTCCGCCGCCGTCATCTGCACCAGTTGCAATCGGCCCCTGCGCGTTCCGGAGAGCGTGCTTGGTCAATTGGTGCAGTGCCCCCTTTGCCTGGACGAGTTCGTCGCCCAGGCCGGCGCGGCAGCCGAAGCCGCGGCCCGCGCCGCCGAACCGCCGCGCCGCGCCGCCCCGGCTCGGCCGCAACCGACGGCCGCCGCCGTCCAGGCGGAGTTGAACGACGGCGAGCAGATTCCGCTCGCCCCGATCATCCCGGATGAGCCTCGCGCGCTGCCGCCGATTCTGGAAGCCGTGCCGGAACCGCCGGCCTTGGCGCCGGCGGCGCCGCAGCGCGGCGTCGTCTTTCCCGTCATGGTGACGCGCGACCCCGACCGCATACTCCGCGGGCCGATGGACGCCGAGCTGACGGCGGAGGGTCTCTATCTCCGCAAAATCCGCCTGCCGCCCGCCTTCGCCGCCGTCGGCACGCGGGCGCGCTATCTCGGCTCCAACCGTCTCATCGTCACCGTCGAGGGTCGTGAAATCGAGCTGGCCGTCAACAAGCGCCGGGCCTCCAATTACCACCTGGCCCGCGACATGGCCGAGTTCCTCAATCGCAAAGCGCCTCTTCCCGAAAGCCGAGCTTACGCCTTGCCCTGGTATCTCTACGCCATTCCGCCGCTCTTCATCGCCTTGCCGTTCGCGGCCTGTCCCTTTGGCCTCATTACCGACGGCTGTCTCGGCGCCTTCCTCTGGACCGCCATCGCGCTGGGCCTCGGTGTGCTGGCCATCATCGCCTCGGTGCAATCCTGGCTGCGGCCGCGCGCCCGCGTCATCACGGCCCTTTCCGTGCTGGGCTTCGGAGCGGTGCTGCCGCTTCTAACCATTCCCTTCACGCCGAAGTACACGGTCGATCCCAATCTGTGGACGTCGTTCACGTCGTCCAGCGGCGATTTCACCGTCGATATGCCGGGAACGCCGTCTTTCCAGCCGCTGTCCGTGGTGGGCGGCAACCGCTCCGCGAAAAAATACATAGTCGCGGTGAACAACCCCGACGTCGAATTCGCGGTTTACGTGCTGACCCCGCCGCAGGTCAACAACTTCGGCCCGTCCCTTGCCGACCAGGCCGTCAACGACGTGCAGAATATGCTCAAGGGGGAGTTCTCGCTGTACAACTTTTACTGGCCGAGCATGCCGCGGTCGGGCGTCGTGCATTCGCAGCAGTACCGAGAGTTCTTTTACCAGATCCCCAACACTAGCTATTCCGGCGGGTTGCACCCCGGACAGGGCCTGGCGACCCGCGTGTATATCCTCAAGGACAAGGTGGTCGCGCTGACGGCGGTGGGGCCGCGGGTCAAGCTGGATGGGGCCGACGTGGTCAAGTTCTTCAACTCGATTCAGTTCACAGCAAAACCATCATCGCCCCATCAGCTCGCGTCGCCGATCACCTTGCCCGGTTTGATGCTCTACTGGTCGTTCGACCAGGCCGGCAACGCCAACCGGCCGGAGGTTGCCAACGCCGGCGGCGCCACCGGACGGCTTTACCAAAGTGAATCGGTGCGCGACGGCGCAAGCGGCGCGGCCGTCCATTTCAACGGCTTCGGCAGCTATTTCGACTTCAGCGATGCGCCGAATCTGAATTTCAACGCCGGCGACGAGTTCACCTTCAGCGGCTGGCTGCGGACTCGCGACACAACGGGGACAGTCCTTTCCGCCCGGAACACCGCGGACCCAGGCGCCATGCTCGAGTTGAAGGTGCTTAATGGGCAACTTGGGGCCTATGTGCGTCAAGACAACTCCCCAAATGCGATGATCTTGTTCTTGCAGAGCTTCGTGACCGTCAATGACGGCAAATGGCACCATTTCGGGCTGGTGCGCCGCAACAAAGGCTTCGGCTGTCAACTCGGCCTGTACATCGACGGCGAATTGCAGGGCGCAGAGCAGCAGGGCCAAGCATCCGACGGAGCGATCACCACCAACCAGCGAGCGCTCGGCGCCACATTGGGCTGGAACAAGCAGCCATTGAATGACGCCAAACTAACCTTTACGGGCGACATTGACGAGTTCTGTGTCTTCAGCCGAGCGCTGACCCCCGACGAGTTACGCCAGCTGGCCGGCGCGGCTGGGCGCTGATTTCCGCCTTGATTCTTAAACGGAGTTTCAAGACCGAAGATGAGTACCATCGAGAGCATTCACGCCCGCGAAATCCTCGACAGCCGCGGCGACCCGACGCTGGAAGTGGAAGTGATCCTCGCCGACGGCGCCAGCGGACGGGCCGCCGTGCCCAGCGGCGCCAGCACCGGCGCCTACGAGGCGCTGGAGCTGCGCGACCAGGACAAGGGCCGCTTCCTCGGCCGCGGCGTGCAGAAAGCCGTCGCCAACGTCAACGACAAGATCGCCCCGCGCCTGCACGGCGAGGACGCCACGGAACAGGTCGCGCTGGACGACATCCTCCTCCAGCTGGACGGCACGGACAACAAGGCGGGGCTGGGCGCCAACGCCATGCTCGGCGTGTCGCTGGCGGCCGCCCATGCAGCGGCGGCTTCGGTCGGTCTGCCGCTGTACCGCTACCTCGGCGGCGTCGGCGCGCGTGTCCTGCCGGCGCCGATGATGAATGTCCTCAACGGCGGCAAGCACGCCGACAACAACGTCGATTTCCAGGAATTCATGATCATGCCGCTCGGCGCCCCGACGTTCCGCGAGGCGCTGCGGATGGGTGCGGAGACCTTTCAGCATCTCAAAAAGGTGCTGCACGACCGCGGCCTCAGCACGGCCGTCGGCGACGAGGGCGGCTTCGCTCCAAACCTCAAGAGCAGCGACGAGGCGCTGGAAGTGCTGGCGACGGCCGTGGAGAAGGCCGGCTACAAGCTCGGCGACCACATCGTGTTCGCGCTCGACCCCGCCGCGACGGAGCTGTTCGACGAGGCCAAGAAGAAGGGCAAGACCGGCTACTGCTTCTTCAAGAGCAATCCGGACCGCATCGCCAGCTCCGAGGAGATGATCGATCTTTGGAAGGGCCTTTGCGCCAAGTGGCCGATCCGCTCGCTGGAGGACGGCCTGGCGGAAGACGACTGGTCGGGCTGGGTGAAACTGACGCGGGACCTGGGCGGCAAGGTGCAGCTGGTAGGAGACGACCTATTCGTTACCAACGTCAAGCGGCTGCAGCAGGGCATCGACAAGGGCGCGGCCAACAGCATCCTGGTGAAGGTGAACCAGATCGGCACGCTGACGGAGACCTTGGACGCGATCGGCCTGGCCAATCGGAACGGCTACACGACGGTCATCAGCCACCGCAGCGGCGAGACGGAGGACGCGACGATCGCCGACCTGGCGGTGGCGACCAACGCCGGCCAGATCAAGACCGGGTCCGCCAGCCGCACCGACCGCATCGCCAAGTACAACCAGCTGCTGCGCATCGAGGAAGACCTCGGCGACGCCGCCCGGTATGGAGCGGAATTGTGGCCGGCGTCGCGCCGGTGAAGGAGCGGCGCGGCGTCAGTCCGCCAGTCCGCCTTTACAAACTTTCATGTTTTCTTAACCGTTTGCTTGACTCACCTCCTTCCAGCGGTTTAGTATCCGGACGGTCCGATCTCTTCTGTTGTGGCGAACGGCCCCCACACATCCAGGAGCCGCTCGCCATGTCCATCAACGTTGCTCAATTCCTCAAGCATACTGCGCCCAAACTCATCGCCTTTCAGGGGCGTACCCGTCCCATCCGCAACAATCCGCCCTGCGTCCGGCTGGAAGGCCCCGAACCTTTGGAAGCCCGAACCCCAGCGTCGTCGCTGACCCTGTCCGCCAATCCACTACCAAACATGGTGGGCGGGCACTGCGCGATGATGCCCCTATTGGGGGGATTAGCTCCCTCCGACGGCGACTCCAACTCTTCCGATTACGGTGTTCTAATCGGCGACAGCAGCGCTCCCGTGGAAGCAAACCTGTACTCGACCGGCGACAGTTTCCAGGCGGTGGTTCCGTCGCGCGCGTCTACGGAACAAGGGACGCACAATTTCTCGAACACGACCGCCCATTTGGCCGGCGACCAAGGTGCGACGCAAGAAGCGACCAGCAAAGGCAATCCACCCCGCTCCGGCGCAGCGGATCAGGCTTTCACCAACCCGTTCGGTTCCTTCCTGGACGGCAACCCGTTCGCCTCTCCGGGCGACTTTGCCGGCACGATCAACTGGGGTGACAGCGGTTCCAAAAGCACTGGCGCTGTCGACAGCGCCGGCAAGGGCGGTAGTGCGTCCTCCAGCGCCAGTGGCTGGCACTCCGACGCCACGCCTGGCACATACAATTACACCCAGTCCATCGCCGCCGACAGCGGCGGCGCGGCGACATTGCTGCGGCCCACCGGCGGAGGGTCGGGTTCGCTGACGGGAAGCGGCTCCAACTTCCAGGCCGTGGAAGGCGGCCTCTCCAATTCCTATGCCACAAGCAGTCTAAGCGGCCTCAACGCGAACCTGCGGGGCGTCGAAGGCAGCGCCCTCAATAGCGTCGTCGTCGCCCGCCTCAGCGCCGCCGATCCCAATGCGACGTCCGGCGATTTCGCGGCCGTCGTCCAGTGGGGCGACGGGTCCACCTCGTCGGGCGCCGTCAGCGCGGATCCCAACGGCGGTTTCGACGTGACCGGCTCGCACACCTACTTGGTGTACGGGACCTACACGATTACGACGACGGTTACGGACATAGCCGCGGGGTCGAGCACGACCGGCACGACCAATGCGGTGATCGCCGACGCCGCGCTGTCCGCCACAGCGGTCAATTTCAGCGCCACAGCCGGATCACTCGCCGACGTGACTCTAGCGACCTTCACCGACGCCGACCCGAACGCCACGGTTTCCGATTACCAAGCCACGATCGCCTGGGGCGACGGCTCGACTTCATCGGGCACGGTCAGCGCGGACCCCGCCGGCGGGTTCGACGTGACCGGCACGCACACTTATGCGCAGACCGGGAACTACCAAGCCACGGTCACGATCACCGACGCTCCGGCGGAGGACGGCGGGCAGCCGCAAACCGTGGTGGCCGCGGCCACGGTTTCCGACCCGACCTTCGCAGCCGGAACGGTGGACGTCACGCCGGCGGCTGAAGGCAGCGACAGCCAACTCACGGCGACCTTTGTGGATGGTCCGGAGCAGTCGTCTAGCTTTCAAGCCACGATCGACTGGGGCGACGGCGACACGCAGCCAGCTACGATCGTGTCCGGCGACGGCGACTTCCAGATTAACGCCGACCACACATACCTCATCGCCGGGACATATACGCCTACCGTAACCATCACGGACCCGGTGGGGGATGGCGTCACGGAATCGGGGACGATGGCGATCGCGGATGCGCCTCTTTCGGCGACGGGCGCAACCGCCTACGCCGGCGTCAACTCCTCCGCCGACCTCACCGTGGCCGCGTTTACCGACGCCGATCCCAACGCGGACGCTTCCTACTATTCCGCAACCATCGCCTGGGGCGACGGGACCAGCAGCGCCGGCGTAGTGGCCGAATCGTCGGGCGTCTTCACGGTTTCGGGGACTCACACGTACACCGCGACCGGGACCTTCGCGCCCACGGCGACGATCCAGGACGTAACTACCACAGCGACGGCAACTGGCAGCGTCATCGTCTCGACAGTGGCCGCAACGGCGCAGCCGGCAAGCGCCGCCAACGGCGTCTCCAGTACACTCACGCTGGCGACGTTCACCGACTCTGGCCCGGGTCCGGACACGGCGACGATCGACTGGGGCGACGGCACGGCGCCGAGCGCCGGCCAGATCGGCGGCGCTTCGGGGACCTGCACCGTTTCCGGATCGCACTCCTACGCGGCAGTCGGCAACTACGTAGCCACGGTCACGATCACGACTGCGCAGGATGAGACGAGCGTCGTCGCCGTGCCGGTGGCCGTGACGGACGGAACGCTGACGGCCACAGGGGCCGACATCAGCGCCGCCCAAGGCGTTGATACCGGCGCTGTGGTTGTGGCCACGTTCACCGCCGCCGATCCCAACGCCACCCCGGCAGACTTCGGCGCCGCGATTGCCTGGGGCGACGGCTCCGATCCATCGAACCTCGCCTTCATTACGCAGTCCGGAAGCACATTCAGCGTCAGCGGCGACTACACGTATCTGACTCAAGGCACATTCACCGTCACGACGACGATCACCGACGGCGGCGGCGCCACGGCGACCGCGACCGGGACAGCGACGGTCGGCCCCGGCCCCATCAATGCGACGGCAGCGACGATCAATGCAATCGAGGGCATCGCCGCCGACAACGTCACCGTGGCGACGTTCGCCGGCGACGCCAGCGCGGCAACGATCGATTGGGGCGACGGCAGCACGCCGACGGCCGGCGTGGTCAGCGACGGCGCCGTGTATGGCAGCCACACCTACGCGGAGGCTGGGACCTATGCGGTCAACGTGACGCTGAGCGATCCCAACGGCTACACGACCGTGGCGGCGAGCACGGCCAACGTCGCCGACGCCGCGCTGACGGCCGGGACCGTCAGCGTATCCGGCGTGACCGAGGGCCAGTTGTTCTCCGGGACGGTCGCCTCCTTCACCGACGCCGACCCCGCCGCCTCCGCCTCCGACTTCACGGCCAGCATCGCCTGGGGCGACGGTCAGGTCACGGCCGGGACGGTCAGCGGCGGGAACGGCTCGTTTACCGTCAGCGGCGCCAAGACGTATTACGCGGCCGGTTCCTTTCCCATCGCCGTGACGGTGACGGATGCGGACGGCGCTTCGGTGGTGATTTCCGGGACGGCCAGCGTCGCCGACGCGGCGCTGACGGGGACGGCGGCGAGCATCAACGCCACGGTGGGCGACGCCCTCAACGGCGTGACGGTAGCGACGTTCACCGACGCCTTCAAATACGGTTCGGCTTTGTACTGCACGGCGACTATTAACTGGGGCGACGGGACTACGACGGCCGGCGTGGTCGGCGGCAGCGACGGGACCTACTCCGTCAGCGGCAGCCACACCTACACGGCCCAAGGGTCGTACCCCGTGACGGTGACATTCGGCGACGCGGGCGGCAGCGCCAGCGTGGTCAGCTCGGCGCAGGTTAGCTCCACGCCGAATTACGGCGTGGGCAGCTTCTCCTATTACGACCCGAACAATCCGTATTACGCCCCGCCCGCCTCGGATTTCACGGCAACCATCAATTGGGGCGACAATACGGCGCCGACAACCGGCATAGTAACGAGCACCGGGTCGAACAGCGGCTACGGCGGCAGCTACACGGTCACCGGGACGCACGCCTATGCGGAGGAGGGGACGTACAACGTAACCGTCACGGTAGCGCAGCAGGGCGGCCCAACGACGCAGTTCGTCAGCACGGCGACCGTCGCCGCCGCGACGGCGCTGGCGGCCGCCGCCGCGCAGGCCCCCGCGCCGGTTCAGGCCGGCCAGGTCATGGAGGAGGTGTTCGCCGGGGCAGGCCAGGAAAAGGTCGCCAACGACCGCACCGGCAAAACCTTCACTCCCCAGTGGACCATAGCCGGCGGTGCGGGCGCCGCAGCCGGCGGTGTAGGCGCCGCTGACCAGTCGCCCCTGGCCTACGTGAGCGGCACGGCGATGACGCTGACCGATGCCGCGTTCTGGTTCCCCGGCGTCCCCCTCCCCGCCGTCCAGGCGGTCGGGACCGTGACCGGCCCGGGCATCCCCAAGGGAATGACGTTCACCGTGCCACTGACAGTGAAGGCGTTGGGCGTGTACGAGCTTTCCGGCAATCCCGTGGCCGCCAGCGTACCGTTCAACGCGGTGACCCAAGGCACGATGGATATCTCATGGAAGGTCGATTTCCAGAACGGCCTGGTGCTGGACGCGGGGACCACGGCCAACCGCTTCTACGTGACGTACAAGACGGAGTACGTCGCGCAGGGCGGCACGGCCAAGCCGCTGTACGAGACCGTGCTGGCGACCGGCAGCCAGTACAACGGCGGCAACGCGGACAGCGACGCCTCCGTCATCCTCAACGCCTGGAAGGTGTTCAAGACGCTCAACATCCCGCGCATCGACGGCGGGGGCGTGTTGGGGTACTACGACACGTACACCACACCCAACGATGAGACCAGCACCCTCCTGCGCAGTGGCGACGGCATGTGCATCGCCTGGTCGAAGTTCCTCATCGACGTGCTGGAGGCGCAGGGCATCCACCAAGCGAACTGGAATTACGCGATAAGCGCGACAAACGCCGGTCTCCCACAAGGAAGTGACCCATGGTGGATCCTGGTCAAGGCGTGGAAGTTCGATCCGGCTGGGCCGAATTTCAACGTGCCGGGGGGCGTCCAAGGTGTTCAAGCCTTCGGCGCCTTGGCGGGTGGCAAGGCCTACATAGATACTTACAAGAACAAGTCGCCGACAAGCCAACGGCCGTGGGTCGGGCCGAATGGGTACGACTGGATCTCAGCCCAAGTGACCCAGGATGTCACAGCCAAGGGCAACCTTCCCGGCCAGGGCCAACCGACCCCGGCGTCGCTGTTCCAGGGACACAACGTGGTGGCAATCAATTACACCGTCACGGAGAACGGCAAGCTGGTGGCGAAGGACGAGCTTTTCGACCCCAGCTACGGGGCCACCTACAACAACGACCAGAATCAGGCCCTCAATGACATCCAGGCGAACGTGATCGTAGGCTATGCGGCGGGGCCAGTCGTTCTCCCGTTGGACGCACAGAACCAATTTGCGCCGAATGGCACTAAGTCCTCCTTCTTCCTGTTCATCCAGGCAAGCAGCAGGCTCGCGCCGCAGTTGATCCGCGTCCCGCTTCCTCAAGACCAACAAAACTACTAAGAGCGGCCGGAAAGAATGACGAAATCGCCTGGTTTGTCAGGTTTCCCGGTCATTTTTGCCGGCCGCTCTAACGGGACCGCCACGGGACGGAGCGCATCGCAAATTGCAGTGAAACCGGGCCATATGGTTGCCGCGGGGCTACGGTGAACGCCGGCCCCCAATGCTGGTAAGGCGCCGCTCATGAGAGCCAATTCACTTCTTATCTGCTCTGTTGCGTGCTTAGGCGTTGCCACTGGCACTGGACGGGCCGCCGAGCAACCGGCCATCGCGTATGGCACCGTTTTCAACGGGCGAATCTTCGCGGTGCAGAACGACGCCCTAATCCTGGAAGTGGACTTGCGGGGGGAACAACCACAGGATCACGTGCGAAGCCTGGACGTATTCCCTCTCGCGGTGACAGGCGACTTCCCGCCGCGTTGGAAGATCTCCTCCGGGTGGTTGGTGATGACGCACGTGGACGCCGACAGCGCGGGTAGGGGAATGCGTGTGCGAGACATCAACACAGAGAGCGAGCCGTTGGCC
>DATKHW010000693.1:0-3032 GCA_035546275.1 Gemmataceae bacterium | reverse complement strand
GCGCACCATAGGCCCGTGCCGGGCCACCAGGGCGGCGAAGGCGTCCTCGTCCCGCCGGCGCGCAAAGCGGGCCAGCAGGACGGCGTCGGTTTCGCCGGAAGGCGGGGCCGAAAGGCTCCGCAGCCGGCGCAAGAAGCGTGTCAGGAGCGGGGGCATCAGCGGTGGTCCTCCGGGGCGGGGTCGCGTCCTCCCTACAATACTGGCGCAGAAGCGGTGCCGCCGCACGCGAGATTCGCGGGTCGTGAACGTTTGCGCGTGGGCCACCTTCGCCACGGAGGCGACAAGACGGACGGTGCCGGCGCGTGCCCCAACGAAACGAGGCCCCGCGGCGTCGGGGCCTCGTGGGCGATCCGATGGATGGCATAGGTGACGGATCAAGCCTGATGATGCCGCCGGCCCGGCCGGCATCCGTTGCATCACGCCTTGCGCCGCCGGCCGACGGAAGGGGCCGCGGCTCGGGGCGAAAAGCCCCAAGACGAGGATAAAGCGATTTGGGCACCTGACGGCAAATGAGCGGCGGCTACGGTGGAGGATCGAGATGCTGGCGGACACGAGCAGCACGTCGAGGTTGACGGCGAGCTTCGAGTATGTCGGGCCGGAACTGGAAAACAGAAGCTGAACCATCCAGTTGCAAGCACCGTCTTCGACCGCCTGCGCACCCCCGGGTCAACGGACATGTCACGTGGTTCATTTCGATTCGCGCTTCGTTCTGACCTGCTGCGGTCGATGCGACCGCCGCGCCCAACAGGACAACACGAACTCACACCGGCGTGTCGGACCTCGGAGCGCTGGCGACATCTCTTTGTGAACATCGGTGAAGAGGACCGCAGCGTACAACGAATGCGTTGGTAGGCCGGCGCGTTCTCCGCCTGCCTCCTCCCGATCCAAGTTGCCGAACAAAACCTGAACGGAGCGGAGCACGGCGGCACGGGTGCGAAGGACCGGTTTAGCGTGCCGGGCGCCGGATACTCCTCTGGTCCGGCCCCGAACCTCCCAATGCTCCCGCAGCACCTCCGCTGGACCTCCTGGCCGAATCCGTGCCCGCCGGGTAGCTGTTATGCCACCCGGGGAGTGGTCGGCCGCTGGCAATTCACTCACGCCGCCGGCGCGTATCGACCCGCCCGATCCACAAGTCCTTCTCAATACCCCCATTACGACGCGGTGCGCCGGGGCTTGCTCCGCCGGCACGGCCCTTGCTTTTGAACCGCGTAGACAAGGGTGGAGATGCGCATTTACGACAAACGGGAGTCCCTGATTCTCCGGTTCAAAAAGGAGGGGTGCAACCATGTACCAATTCTCCGTCTATGCCATCACCCCCAATCTGTGGCGCTGGGAAATCCGAAGCGGCGGTGCGCTGCTCCGCTGCGGCACCGCCTATACCAAGGTCGCCGCCGAGATGGACGCGAACGAAGTCGTCAACAGGTAGTGAGGGGAGGGTGCTGCCATGCGTCTCGAAGGCAAGCGGGTGGTCATCATCGGCGGAAGCTCGGGAATCGGGCTAGAGACGGCCCGGCTGGCGCTGGCAGAGGGTGGCCTCGTCACGATCGCCGGCCGGTCCGAAGACCGGCTCCGGCGGGCGGCCGGCAATGTTTTGTCCGGGGGCGACCGGCTGCGCGCCGTCGTCACTGATCTGTCCGAAGAATCGTCGATCCGGTCGCTGTTCACCGGAGAGGGCCATGTCGATCACGTTTTCGTACCGGCCGGGGAACTCCGGGCCGGGGGCGGCGACCTGCTGAAGTCTGACCTGGACGGCCTGCGGTCGATTCTGGAGGTCCGGCTCCTGGGCGTGGCCCACGTCGTCCGGCAGGTCCGGCCAAAGATGGAGGGCGGTTCGATTACGTTGATGTCCGGCCTCTACTCGACCCGCCCGGCCCCGGGAGGAGGGATGGCGGCGGCGGCCGTCGCTGCCGTGGAAGGCATGACCCGGGCTCTGGCGCTGGATCTGGCCCCGATTCGGGTCAACGCCGTGGCCCCCGGTCTGATCGATACCCCGCTCTGGGATTTGTTCGGCGCCCAACGTGAAGCGATCCTCGCGCGCGGGGCCGGGCTGCCGGTCGGGCGTATCGGCCGCCCGGAGGAAGTGGCCGCGGCGGTGATCTTCCTGATGACCAATGGATTCGTCACCGGGACCGTACTGCCGATCGACGGCGGGGGTGGGCTGATTTGACAACCATCGCCTGGGGCGGCCAAGAAAACCAGGCGAATTCGATCGGCGAAGCCCCCACAGTGCGGGCGGGTCCCGCTGAACTACGGACGATGAGTCGGCGCCGCCGGCCGGACGCCTCAGGGGGCAGGGTCATCGCATCTTAACCCTGGGCCGTTTCAAGGATTATTTGGGCGAGGAAGTCGTTGTCCCAGCCGGCACGCATCTGCTTGGACCGGATGCTCGCCTTGCCGCTGCCGGCCCGCTTCAACAGCGATAGGGCCAGCTGGCGCAGCAGGGCGAAGTTCTCGGCCGCACGAAGATTGGCGATCCGATGGGCGTCCTCGGCGAACGTGACGTCCAAGACCCAGTGCAGCGAGTTCTCCACCCCCCGGTGGCCGCGGATCGCCGACAGCAGCACCCGGGCGCTCGCCTGGCAACTGCTGATGTAGTAGCGACGCTCGCTGACGCTCCTGCCCTCCGCCTCACGCTCGGTCACCACCACCACGATGCTGCGCAGATCTTTCCACAAGCCACGGTCGCGAATCTCGTCCAGGTCCGTGAACACCCAGCACAGCCGCGTCTCCCGGCGGCCGTGGCCTTGCTCATGAGTCGCGGTCTCGCTGTACGCCGTCCCTTCCAGATCCTGTTCCAACGCCTCCTGCCAGCGCCGGTCGATGTCCTCATACAGACGCGGCTGATTCTCCTTGACGGCCAGCACGTAGTGGCCCCCCTGATCGCGGATCTGCGACGCGATCTCCTTCTGGCAGCCCATGGCGTCGATCGTCACCACGGCCCCGTCGACGGAGACCAGTTTCAGCAGCCCGGGGATCGCCGCGATCTCATCGGACTTCTCGTCGCAGGCGACCTGCCCCAGAGACAGGCCGTA
>DATKHW010000692.1:0-3330 GCA_035546275.1 Gemmataceae bacterium | reverse complement strand
CCGCGCCGCTCCCCCGCTTCCGTCGCCCATTGTCCACGTCCAGCGACGCTGCATCGCCGACGCGGAATCCGGGTCAGTTGGCGTAAAAGTTCCGAATCTTCCCGTCCGCGTCCACCTGGATCGAGTAGTTGCCGCCGTCCTGTACGGTGAAGGCCAGCGACGGGCCGGTCAGCTGGTTGATGCGGATGATCGGCTGCACGCCGGGATCGACCACCATGGTGTAGGATTGCGTGGCGCCGGGCGCCAGGCTGGTCTGCAGGCCGCCGCCGCCGTTGAGGAAGAAGCCCACCTGCAGGTTGGTGTTGTTGGTGAACGTCACATAGATCCGGCTGGTCGGCGCCGAATACGCCTTGGTTTCGCCGCCCAGAGGCAGAGCCGACGCCGCCAGAATCGCCGCACAGGCCACAATGTATTTCACTTTGAATCTCCTTATAGGGGGCTTTCTAACCGGCCCGGCCCGTCCGCTCATTGCGTCCGTCTCGCAGGGCCTTACACTCCTCTCATCACGGGAACTCGCGCCGACCCCTCACCGCTTTGGCATTTCTTGGACAACCGGCGAGCGAACCCTTGCGACCCCCTCCGCCGACCGTTAACAAGAATGCAGCGCTGAAGACGACGACGCTTCCAAGGGGCTGCCATGGCCGCGCAGGATTCCCAGGACCACGACACGCTGGCAATCGCCGAGAAAGTGGACGCGCTGTGCGACCGCTTCGAGGAAGCCTGGCGCCGCGGCGAGAGGCCGAATCTCGATGCGTGGCTGCCCGCCGACGGCCCCCTGCGCAGGGCGGCGCTGGCGGAGCTGGTACGGGTGGAATTGGAGCATCGGCGACAGGCCGGCGAGACGCCGGCCGTCGATCTGGACGCGACGTGCGACGCCAGCCCTGCGGTGAACGGGAGCGCGGCAGCGTGCACTGGATCATGAGCGGGGTGGAGGCGGGCGACCTTCCGCTAACGGCCCTCCCGAACTACGCGACGGCCGGGGGGTCGTTCCAGTCGAAGCAACCGGGCAAGGCGGAGGTCCACCCGGCGCCGGACCTCCCCTCGCTGCGGCGGGCGCACGCCTGGCTGCTGCGGCGAAGCGCCCTGGGAAGTCCGACCCGTATGACGGCGCCCCGCTGCGCTACCGCCGGCTCGACGACGGCGTCGTGATTTACGCCGTCGGGCCGGACGGCAAGGACGACGGCGGCGTGTTCGACCCGAAAGACATGGATCGCCCGGGTGCGGACGTCGGCTTCCGGCTGTGGAACGCCTCTCGCCGGGGCCAGGCCCCGTAAGCCGTCTGCCGAGTCAGGGCTTGGTCAGAGCGTATTGGTCAAGTCCGCCAAAGTGCACCTTTTGACCTTGAGCCGAGACGTACAGGTCGTGAAATCCGCCCCCCTTATGGGCGTACTGATCAAAGACGGCGCCGTAAACGCGGACGCCGCCCCACATGTCCGAGAGATGCCGCAGTAACGTAAGCCCCACGTTGCCATGCTTGGACGCCGCAGCCACATCGCATCCATGCAGGAGAACCATGGCGTTCGAAGTCATGTAATCTCTCAAAGGCGTCAGGAACACGCAATTATGGGCTGTATATTTCCCGTCCTTGTCATCGACCCAGAATTTCTGATTGGGGTGAGGGTGACGCCCGCCGCCCACGGCCTGCGATCCCTCGTGCCCGGGACCGAAAATGTGCAGCTGAGAGATCATTCCTCCCTGAGCAATTACATGGTTGACGACGACCTGGACCATCGACTGGACGTCGTGGCAGGCGAGGTGGTTCGGGTGCTTCTGCCTGCAACGGGCCAGGTAGCCATTGTCGTTGGAGCTGCCGTCGATGACGTTTACCACCAAGAGACCTGAGTCGGCAGACATCGTTCTCCCTCCTTCTTCGCCATTCAGTTTGCGGATTTCAGTAAGCCGAACCACTTTTTGCCTTTTTGCCCCGCGCAGCGCAACGCGGCCGAGTACAGCTCGCTTGTTGCGTCCATCGTGCAGGGCCTTATACCCCTCTCATCACGGAAAGCAGGGCCGACCCCTCACGGGTTTCCCATTTTTTCGGACCACGGAGAGCGGCGCGGCGTCCGCCAAAACCGAGGCGACGCCTTGCGACTGCCCCGGCCGCACGCTACAAGAAAGGAGCGCCCAGGGTTTCATCTCGATGACGTCGGAACGGGAAGCGGCGGTATGAGCGCACCGGAGTCCCGGGCGAACGACACGCTGGCGCTGGCCGAGGAAGTGGACGCGCTGTGCGACCGCTATGAGGCGGCGCTGCGCCGCGGGGAGAAGCCGAATCTCGATGCGTGGCTGCCCGCCGACGGCCCCCTGCGCAAGGCGGCGTTGGCGGAGCTGGTGCGGGTGGAATTGGAGCACCGACGCCAGGCCGGCGAGACGCCGACGCTGGCGGATTACCTCCGCCGCTATCCGGAGCTGGGCGACCACGCCGCAGTTCTCCTTGCGCAGCACCCGACGGCGGCGTTGCCGGCGGCCGTCGATATGGACGCGACGTGCGACGCCAGCCCTGCGCCGACCAGCAGCGCTATCCCCCCTCCCACCGTCCCCGGCTATGAGATTCTGCGCGAGCTGGGCCGCGGCGGCATGGGCGTCGTCTATCAGGCGCGGCAAATCCAGCTCAACCGGATCGTGGCGCTGAAGATGATCCTGGCCGGCGGCCACGCCGGCCCGACCCACCTGGCCCGCTTCAAGACCGAGGCCGAAGCGGTCGCGCGCTTGCAGCATCCCAACATCGTGCAGATCTTTGAAGTCGGCGAATGCGGCGGTCTGCCGTACTTTTCGCTCGAATTCTGCAGCGGCGGCGGCCTGGACAAGAAGCTGGCCGGGACGCCGTTGCCGCCGAAGGAAGCGGCGGCGCTGATCGAGACGCTGGCGCGGGCCGTCCACGTCGCCCATCGGCAGCACGTCATTCACCGCGATCTGAAACCGGCCAACGTGCTGCTGACGGAGGGCGGCACGGCGAAGATCACCGATTTCGGCCTGGCGAAGAAGCTGGATGCGGCCGGGGGCACGCAGACCGGCGACATCGTCGGGACGCCGTCGTACATGGCGCCGGAACAGGCGGCCGGCAAGACGAGAGAGATGGGTCCGGCGACCGACGTCTATGCGCTGGGGGCGATCCTTTACGAGTGCCTCACGGGTCGGCCGCCGTTCAAGGCGGCGACGCAGCTGGACACGGTCCTGCAAGTGGTGGTGGATGAGCCGGTCCCGCCGCGGCGGTTGCAGTCGAAGGTTCCGACGGATTTGGAGACGATCTGTCTCAAATGTCTGGCGAAGCAGCCGGGGCGGCGTTACGGCACGGCGGCGGAGCTGGCGGACGACCTGGGACGCTGGCAG
>DATKHW010000691.1:0-7844 GCA_035546275.1 Gemmataceae bacterium | reverse complement strand
AAGAAGCTGCGGACTCTCGACCTGGGACTCGATTCGGGCGTCACAGACAAGAGTCTGAAAGAGGTGGCTGTCCTCAAAGGGTTGACGGAGCTATCGCTTAACTCCGACGATGTGACCGACTCCGGCATGAAGGAGTTGGCTCCTCTGCAGCGGTTGCAGTCGCTGAACGCCAACGATACCAAGTTGAGCGACGCGGGGCTGAAGGAGTTGCGCGCTTTGAAGTGCCTGGCGAGCCTGGATATTGGTAACAATCATGCTGTTACGGACGCCGGCCTGAAGGAGCTGTCGTCATTGAAAGGGCTGCGGACGCTTAACCTTAGCTGTACGAGTGTAAGCGACGCCGGTCTGACGGACTTGAAGGCCCTGCGCCAGTTGCAAATACTGGACTTATCGTGCTGCAATCAGCTGACGGATGCAGGTCTGATGCAACTGGCCTACCTGCCGCGACTCGAAATGCTGACTCTCTGTGGAGTACATGTCAGGGGTCCCGGGCTGAAATGCCTGGCCGGCCTGAAGCACCTACAGACTCTAAGTCTCCGCGCAACCGATCTCACCGACGCCGATGCAAATGAACTGGCCGCCCTGAAGGGGTTGCAAAGTCTGGATCTCAGTGAAACGAACCTGACCGATGCGAGCCTGAAGACCCTTGCGGGCCTAAAGGAATTGCAAACGCTGAATCTCGGCCTAACCCATGTGACGGACGCGGGCATCGATGAACTGCGCAAGGCGCTGCCCGATTGTCGAATCTGGCCATGAAGCAGGAAATCGGCTATCCTCCGGACGACTCGGTTACCAACCCGCCGTACCCGCCGAGGGGATTCCGCCGCAAGCTGAGAAACGCCCACAAACGCTTGCCCCATTCGGTGAGGAACCACAATCGCGGCAGTCGCAGCGGCGTCGGCGGCGCGGGATGTTCCAGTCGCCAGGCCGCTAGTTCCAAGCCCCCATGCCGCCAGTCGCGCAGCAGCCGCGCCAGGTCCCATGGCACGGGCCAGTCCCGCTCACGGACCAGCACCGCTCCGGTAATCCCTTGAGCCGTCAGGAACGCCGCCGAGGGGAAATCCGTAGGGAACACGACAGAGCGGTTGTCGAAGACGCCAGGCGTGCAGGGTACTCGCGGCGTTTGCCGATCCGCATCCACCAGAAAGGCCGGCGGCGCGTCCACGGCCAGGGCCATCGTCCGCAGCCGTTCCGCACCGCGCACCAGCTCTGCCAGAACGGCGTCCACGTCCACTGCGGCCGGCGCTAACCCGATCCCGCTTGCATCCCACGGCGGAGGACAGGCGTTGAACAACGGCACGGGGCGATAGCCGAGTTCCGCGAAGGCCAGGCCGGCGATCACGGCCAGCGGCCCCGGCAATTCCACCGCCAGGGCCTGACGCTCGGCCGGCGACGGCACGCCCTGCGTCGAGAAGAGGGGAGGGGCGGGCGGCGCCGGCAACGGCCGCGGCAGAAACGCGAACGGCGCCGGTTTGGCCCACGGCGACCAGCGGCCGCCCCGCGGCGCCCACGCTTCAAAGATTTCTTCTTTCTCCATTAGCGGATTCTCTCCCCGCGGCATTGCGGATCAGCACGACCGCATCTACGGCGGCGAAGTCGATCAGCGGCCGCGGCGCCAGTCGGCCGTAGACGCCGGACGCAACGCCGTTGATCGTATAGACGCCGAGACAGGGGTACATCCAACCGGCGGGCGTCCAGAGCGGCGTCGCCTCGAAGCGGCGTTGTGCGACCCAGTGCGATCGCCACAGTCTTGATTGCAGAAAGGCCGTCAGCCGGCGGGTGCGGCCGGCCAAACCCGGCAGAATCACCTCGTCGCCTGTGTTGCTGAGCGCCGCTTTAAGCAGCCAGTCCCGGCCGCCTCCTCCGGGAACGCGGGTCGGCGGCAAGAGCGCGCGCCAGGCGTCCAGCCGCACGGGCAAGCGATCCCATGTCAGCGGAAAGCGTTTGCTCTCCGTCAGCAGGGCCGTACCTGGATTGCAGACCGGAGTCCGGCCGCCGCGGAAGAAGCAGGACCAGCCAAGTCGCGGCGGCAGGTCGGCCAGCCATTCCGCTTGGTAAAAGCGAAAAATCGCATCGGCCGGGTCGGCGGCGCCGACGCGAGCAACGCCGTTCACCCATCGAATTTGTCGCGGATTGGTCAGGTGGACGATGCAGCCGCGCCGGCGCAGCAGGGCGGCGACGAAGGCGGCCACCTGCTGATCTTCCATGTAACCCGGCGCGGCGACGAGGGCGATCCGCTTCGCCGCTGCTGCCAGCGCATCCGCCAGGCGGGCGGCGGGGTCGCCGACCGGCGTGCAGCCGGGAAAATGCTTGGCCATGAGCGACGCGAAGCTCGACGCCTCGGTGTAGCCGCCGGGCACGTCGCTGTTTGCCTCGGAGATGCGCCACCCGTCCGGCGTGGGATGGAAGTCGAAGCGAATCACACGGGCCGCGGCCGGCGTCGGCGGTCGATCCGTTTCCGCCAGCGCCCGCAGCACCGCGGCCGGCAGCCCCAGGCGGCGCATCGAGTCCGGCCGTCGCAGCAATTCCCGCTCTGCTGAGTCCGTTTCCGCCGCCAGCCGCTCCGCCAGCCGGGCCAGCCGCCGCCATTCATCGGTCGGCAGAAGCACGGCGAAGCGTGCCAGCGTGGAGACGTCGCCGACCTGCGGGTCCCATTTGCAATGATCGAGGACCAGCCGGCGTCGGAGCGCGGCGAAGCGCTCCGCGTCCAGCTCCGGAGTGCATTCCCAGGCGGCGGGATGGCAGGCAAGGTCCAACGCCGTCAGGGCGTCGTTCATTTTCCTCCCGGTGACTCCGTCTTCGGCGCCGTCTCCGGCTTCGCCGTCTGCTTGAGCAGGAACGCCATGAGGTTGTAGAAATCCAGCTCCGGAATTTGTTCCGCGAACGTGGCCGGCATCGGCGATTGCTGCGACGTGCTCTTTTCGTCCACGTCGCTTTTCGGTACGGGCACTTCCTTGCCCTTGTCGTCGGCCATGACGTACACCGCGCCTTCCTCCCGCAGCAGCAGGCCGCGGACCACCTTGCCGTCCTTGAGGTTCAGGATCGTCATGCGGAAATTCTGATCGACGTTGCGATTCGGATCCAGCACGTCTTCCAGCACGCGGTCCAGGCCGCGGATGCCGATGCCGTCGAGCTGCGGTCCCACCTTGGCGCCCTTGCTGGCCAGCGTGTGGCAGATCATGCAATTCTTCTCGAACACCTTGGCGCCCGCCTCGGCGTCCGGCTTGGCCGCCAGGAAACCCTGATGCCGCGCGGTCAGCAGCTCCTGGACTTTCTGGTCGGCCGGCGGCAGGCCCTTCGTCAGCTTCTCCAGGCGATCCTTGATGTCCGGAATTTTGCTCCCGACGAGCGGCGTCTCAACGGCTTTTTCCTGCAGCAGCCGGGCCGACGCCTTGCCGGCCGTCACCGCCTCCAGCAGCTTCTCGCCGCCCTCCTTGCTTCCGGCTAATCCAGCCGCGATAGCCGTCTGCAACCGGGCCGGCGCCGCCGGCAGCGCCTGCAATAGCTGAGCCTGCGTCTCCGGTTTGTTGGCCTGGCCGAGCAGCTTCGCCGCTGCTTCGCGCAGCTCAATGGGAGCGTTGGCATCCGTCAGCACGCCGCCAGTCAATGGGGCGTACTTGGCGGCGTCGATGGTCAGCAGCGCCCCGAGAGCGGCCTCGCGGTTTTCCCGCGGCGCCGAGCGATCCGCCGCCACGGCCGACACCTTATCTTCCGCCTTCTCCAATTTGAACTGGCCGGCCAATTCGGCGCCGGCCTTCACGTCGGCCGACTGCTTCGACGCCAGCAGCTTGCCGACCAACTCGGCCGCCCAGCCGTTGGCGCTGTCGTCCAGCGCCGCGCCGCGCTCCTGCGCCCCGGCGCGGATGGCCTTCAAGAGATCGGCCTGCAAGCCCAGGTCCTCGGGATGCTGCGCCCGCGCGAAGACCAAAAGTGATTTGGACGTTTCTGGAGCGCCATAGCGGGCGATATGGTGAACGTCGCTGACGACCACCGCGCGCGGCTCGGAGTATTGCCCCAGGTGCTTCAGCAGGAAGGCAGCCGACTCCGGCGTGTGGACGCCGGGCGCCACGTCGGCGATGGCGCGTGCGTCGCGCTCCGTCCAGTCCTTGAGCGGCCCGGCGTCCCATGCGGCCGCGTCGTTCAGCTGATTGCGCAAAGCCATGCGGACCACATACAGCAGATGCGTGTCGTCAGGCGCCCCGCTGTAATGCAGATCCAGCAGCGGCCGGACGTTCTCCGGCGCCGGATGCTGGCCGAGCGCATCGGCGGCCGCCCGGCGCACGTCCGCCGAGGCGTCCTTCAGCCCCGCCAGCGCCAGGGCGCGCTCTTCAGCGTTCCATTTCTCGCGCTCCGACAGCACCCGCTGAGCGTGGACCCGAACGCCGAGCGAATCATCCTTCGTGGCCGCCGTCAAGGTCGCATCGTCCAAGGCGCCGCAGCGCTCCAGCACCCACAGGCCGTGCATGCGCCGCCACTGCTCGCTGCGATCCGGTTTGTGCGCCTTCATCACGGCCATCACCGCGTCGACGCCCTCCTTGCCGCCGCGCGCGGCCAGCTGGTTCGTGGCCTTGAAACGCACCGTCAGATTGGGATGGCCGAGATCCTGCATCAGCTCCGGCACAGTCGCCGTTGTCCAGTCGGCTCGCGGCATGGGCGGCGGCGGGGCTTTGCCGTCTGGGCCACGATAGACGATCCGCCAGATGCGGCCGCGCTCGTGGTCGCGGCCGGGGTGGTCCAGCGGCACTTCGTAATGACCGATGATCCGATTATAAAAATCGGCGACGTACAACGCCCCGTCCGGCCCAAGCCGGACGCAGACCGGCCGGAACCACAGGTCGTCGCTGAGCAGGAAGTCGGCCTTGACGGCGTGCGGCGACGAGCCGTTGAAGGTCAGGCGGAACTCGTTGACGCGATTCGTCACCACGTCGCCGATGAAGGCGTTGCCGCGGTAGGCGTCGGGGTAGTTCTCGGCCGCATAAATGGCGATGCCGGCGATGGCGGTCGAGTCGGAATAAATGTCGATCGTCCGCGGGCCGAAGCCGAGGCCGTCGTTGGGCTTGCCGAAGCTCTCGTACCAGCCGCCGCGCTGGATTTGGGCGATCGGTTTCGTCTCGCAATCGCAGGAATAGAGGTCGCCGAGCGGGTCGAAGGCGAGGCCGAACGGGTTGACCTGGCCGTGGGTGAAATACTCCAGGTGCGAGCCGTCGGCCTTGAAGCGGTAGACGTTGCCGGACTGGAACTTGACCTCCTCGCCGTCGGCGCCCTTGACGGTGGACTCGTTGGAGTAGCCGTGGCAGGCGTAGACCCAGCCGTCGAAGCCCCAGGCGAAGTTGCCCGTCATGCCATGCGTGTCTTTGTAACCGTACTTCGTGTAGAGGATCGTCCGCTCGTCGGCCTTGCCGTCGCCGTCGGCGTCGCGCATCCGCCAGATGTTGGGGATGCTGTAAACGATGGCGTCCTGCGGCTTGCTCGACAGCAGGGGCAGCACGCCGATGGGGATGTCGAGCTTGTCGGCGAACGTCGTGATCTTGCGGGCCTTGCCGTCGGGGGCGAAATCCTCCAGGACCTTGACCGCGTCCTGTCCCTTAAGCTTGCCGTCCTTGTCCGTGGGGTAGGGATATTCGACGGTCTGCGTCACCCAGAGCCGGCCGCGGTCGTCGAATTCCATGTTGATCGGTTTATGGATGTCCGGCTCGGAGGCGACGAGCTGGGCCTCGAAGCCGGGCGGCAGGTGGAAGGCCTTGACCTCGTCGGCCGGCGTCCGCGGGTCGGTGTCGGCGATGTTTTTCTTGTTGGGGAGATCGGAATAAGCCAGGCTGGACAGTAATAGCGTCAACGCGGAAGCGAAGAGGATGGCACGACGCATCGGTCCCTCGGGAGAAAAAGCACGGTAGGTGATCGTGCAGTTGAGAATAGAGGATTGACGACGGAGATGCCAGCGAAATGCAGAATGCAGAATGAAAGCCGGCTTGCTTTCATTCTGCATTCTGCATTCTGAGACTTCTGCATTCCTTTACTTGTCGGCGTCTTTCGGATCTTTCTTTTCCGGATCGGGTTTCTTGTCGTCGGCCGGCTTGGCGGAGTCGGGCGGGGCCGGCTTGTCCGGATCGACGGCCGGCGGCGTGGGAGGCGGGTTGACCGGCGGATTGCCGATCACGGTGGGCGGCGCCACGGGGAGTCCGGGCGGGTTCAGGAACTGAACGCCGGGCTGCGGCGGTTGCGGCTGCGGTTGGCCGCCCTGGCCGGGCTGCGTCAGATCGGGTTCGCCGCGCAGCTCCGTGGCCTTATCCTTGCTGGTGACGAACAGCGTGTTGCCCATGCGCACCGTCTTCAGGCCGGCCATTTCGGACAGCAGTTTTACCGCCGTAAGCAATGGCAAATCCTCTCCTTGCAGCGTCACTTTGGTCGCAGCGGCCTTGTCCTGGTTGGGGTCCAGCACCAGGTTCACGGCGGCGTCGCGGGACAGCTGCTTCAGCGCGGAGGCCAGGTCGGTCTTGCTGATGTCCACGTTGATGTGCTGCCCCATCTGCCGCGCCACGGCCGCATCTTCGGTGGTGACGACGACGGTGTCGCCCACGACGGCGTAACTCAGGCCGTACATGCCGACGATCTTGCGCAGCACCGTCCGCACCTTCGCGTTTTCCATTTTGAGACTGACAGGTGTGGGCGGCATGTTGGGTTGGATGCCGGCCTGCAGGATCGGGTTGGAGTCCAGGACGAAGGCGATGTGGCTTTTCTCTCCCAGCATCTGAATGGCAAGGTCGAGCGGCTGGCCGACGATGTCGATGCTGATGACCTTGTCGAGGTCGGCGTGCAGTTTGTCGGCGGCGCCGGCGGATTTCTCATCCCTGTCAGCGCCGGCGGGCGCCGCCCAGGCGACGACAGGCGACGCGGCCCACGCCAGGACGGCGCCGACGGTCAGCGCTCGGAAGCAAGCGGGAACCATTCGCATGTGTTCGACTCCTCGTCCCACACGGGAACACTTTCCACAAGGGGCGGCGGCCGGAGCCGCCGGCGTCAAGCACCGCAGATCGGTCAAGTAACAGCCTACGCTTCGCTTGCGTGCTTCGCAAGGGCGTCCGTGTAACCGCCCTGGAGGGATGGCATGCGACGCCGGCCCTGCAACTCATTGGGCGTGCTTCTCATGCCGTGTCCAAAACCGGCCGCACCTGTGAAACGGCGCCTTGCCGCTGCGGAGAAATGCGGCGCCGATCGATCGACCAGCGCGCATTCCTCATTTCCGGCACATCTTTTCAAGGGGCCGCGTCCGACGGCCGATAAAGTCGCTGTTCGGGCCGTCCTTCCGTCGGACAAGGAGATCCCTCAATGAACGCCCTCAATCTCGCCGCATTCCGGGCCGCCCCCCTGGCGCGCGAGCCGTTTCCCTACCTCGTCCTGCCCGGATTCGTCCGGCCCGAGGCGCTGGCGTTCATCAACTCCGATTATCCGGAAATCAAGCATCCGGGCAGCTTCCCCATCCAGGAGCTGAAGTACGGCCCGGCCTTCGCCGACCTGCTGACGACCCTGACGGGGCCGGAGATGCGCGCGGCCTTTGCGGAGAAATTCGGGCTGGACCTGACGGGCCGACCGACTATGGTGACGGTCCGCGGCCGCTGCGGCACGCGCGACGGCCAAATCCACACCGACGCCGTCACCAAGATCATCACCGTGCTTGTGTACATGAATACACGGTGGGAAGAGAAGGGCGGCTGTCTGCGCTTGCTGCGTTCGCCCGACGACATCGAAGATGTGATCGTCGAGGCGCCGCCGGTTGCCGGGACGCTGGTGGCTTTTCGCCGCAGCGACAACTCGTACCACGGTCATAAGCCGTTCGTCGGGCCGCG
>DATKHW010000690.1:0-3008 GCA_035546275.1 Gemmataceae bacterium | reverse complement strand
ACGCCGAGCTGCGCTTGCAGAGCTTTATGGGCTTGCAGACCTGGAACAGCATCCGCGCCCTCGACTTCCTGCTCTCCCTCCCGGACGTGGACCCGACGCGCATCGGCGTCACCGGCGCCAGCGGCGGCGGGACGCAGACATTTATCCTCTGTGCGGTGGACGATCGGCCGACGGTCGCCTTTCCCGCTGTGATGGTATCCACGGAAATGCAGGGCGGCTGCGTCTGCGAGAACGCCTCGTACCTGCGCCAGGGGACCGGCAACGTCGAGCTGGCCGCCCTGTTCGCACCCAAGCCGCTCGGCATGACCGGCGCCCACGACTGGACGCTGCACGTCGAGGAAACGGGCCTGCCGCCGCTGCAGCAGCTGTACAAGCTCTACGGCGCCGAGGACCGCGTCACGGCTAAGTGCTTCCCGCAATTCGAACACAACTATAACCAGGTCAGCCGCGAGGTCATGTACAACTGGTTTAACAGATACCTCAAATTGGGACAGCAGGAACCGGTGGTCGAAAAGCCCTTCGAGCCCGTCGTGCCGACGAAGGACCTGTCGGTCTACGACGAGCAGCACCCGCTGCCGAAAGACGCCGTGGACGCGGCGCGACTGCGACAGTTGCTAACGGAAGAATCGGACAAGCAGATCGACGCGCTGCGGCCGACCGACGCCAAGGGGCTGGCCGAGTACCGCCGCGTAATCGGCACAGCCTTGCGCGTGATGATCCATGATACGTTGCCGACTCCAGAGGACGTGGAAGCGATGGAGGTCGGCGACCGACAGGAACACGACGGCGTCATCTCGCGCCGCTATCTAATGAGCCGCAGGGGCGCCGGCGAGGCGGTCCCCGCCGTCGGCATGTGCCGGGCGAACTTCAACGGCACGGTCGTGGTGTGGGTGCATGCGGGCGGCAAAGCCAGTCTGTTCCAGGGCGGCAAGCTGGTCCCTGAAGCCGCAGCGATCCTGGACGCCGGCGCCGGCATCTTCGCCGTGGACGTGTACGACGTCGGCGAGTTGGCGCTGGACAAACCGCCCGCCGTCGATACGAAATTCGCCGGCTACACCTACTGCTATAACAAGCCGCTGCTGGCCCAGCGCGTCCACGACATCCTGACGGCGATCGCCTATGTCCGCGGCCACGAAAAGACGAAGCAGGTCGATCTGGCCGGTTTTGGCGACGCGGGGCCGTGGGTGCTGCTGGCCCGCGGCCTGTGCGGCGACGCCGTGGCGCGGACGGCGGCGGACGTGAACGGGTTCCGCTTCGAGAAAGTGAAGACGGTCGATGACCCGATGATGCTCCCCGGAGCGCTGAAATACGGCGGCCTGCCGGCCCTGTCGGCGCTGTCCGCGCCCGGCGAGGTGTTCACCTACAACCAGCACGGGACTGGCATGGGCCGCTGGATGAAGGGGGTGTACGAGGCGGCCGGCGCCACGGACCGCTACGCGCCGGAGGATAAGGCGACGCCGCTCGATTCGATGAAATGGCTGCTGCGGTAAGCATCCCCAACCCAAGGAGACCGATGTCATGCTCGTCTCGATCCTGACTCTCGCCCTGGCGGCTCCCGCCCCGGAGCCGCCGGACGCCCCGAAAGGCCCGGCGCCCAAGGTGATGGTGCTGAACGTCGATAAGGACGGACGTCCTTATCTCGACGGCGTCGTAACGATGTACAAGATGGTGACGGAGACTTACACCGTGCTGCTTGCCACTGGCAAGGCGGAGGCGCGGACGCGGCAGGTCAATGTACCTGTGACGGAACAACGCCGCATCACACTCGACGCCGACGGCGTGACGGTCTACGGGGCCGACGGCAAGAAAATCGACGCGAAGAATCTGCCGAAGATAGCGGGGCCGGTTCCGATCCTGGTTTCCACGGACGGCAAAGAGGTGGACCCGTTTTACCTGGGTCTGGCCAAACAGGGGACGCTCATCGTGGTAAGCCAGGCGCTAGCGGGGGCTGGGCCGATGGAGGCGCTGCCGCCGCCAAAGGGACCTGAGACTGTGCCGCCGAAGCCGTGACGACGGCGTCGCCATCGCTGAGCCGCGACCCGCAGGGAGGATGCGATTCCCTGCGGGTCGCGGCCAGATGATTTCACTCCTTAATGTGATCCATTACGAACTTGCACAGCGCCTGCGCCATGGCGTCGTCGTCCATGCCCATCTTGACCACCTCGTTGAAGTGGTCGTGGCCCTTGAATTTCATCGTCTCGGCCGACACTTTTTCTTTCCTCAGCGCCCGGCAGAACTCCTCCGAAGCCACGTCACAGAATGGATAATCCTTGTCCCCATAGGCGATGAAGAACGGCGGACAACCCTCGTGTACGTGGGTCCGCGGCCAGGCCTGCTTGCGCTTTTCGGGATCCTTGCCGAAGACCTCGTTGAAATAACCGTCGAGCAGCTCATAGACGCCGCTGACCGGCATCACCCCCTTGACGTCCTTGAGCGATAGACCCTCCGCCTGCAGGTAGCTCTCGTCGGTCCCCAGCAAAGCGCCGAGGTGCCCGCCGGCCGACTGGCCGCAGACGAACAGCTGGTCGGCGCGCCCGCCGTAGTCGCCGATGTGCTTGTGCGTCCAGGCGAAGGCGGCGGCCACGTCCTTGATGTGTTCGGGGTGCATCACGTGCGGCGACAGCCGGTAGCTGATGACCACCGCCCCGATGCCGTGGCGGGCGAACATCTGGCCGATGTCCTCGTAGATGCCGAAGAAATTGCGGTCGCCGAAGATCCACCCGCCGCCGTGGACGAACATCACCACGGGGAAGTCTTTCTTGCCCTTGGGCAAATACAGATCGAGTTTGTGCTTGTCCTTGTCCGCATCGTCGCCGTCGCAGTAGGTGAGATCCTTGGTCGTTTCGACCTCGCAGAGCTTGTCGTCCGAAGCGGGGTCCGCCGCGCGGGCGCGGCCGGTCGGGAGCAAGACGGCGGCCGCAACGAGTATGGCCGTCAGCATGGGGAGCCGGCGAATCATGGCGATTTTCCTCGTCGCGCAGGAACAGGCGTGAGGGCTTCGATTGGTA
>DATKHW010000689.1:0-3101 GCA_035546275.1 Gemmataceae bacterium | reverse complement strand
CTTCAGCACGCCCTCCACGACGCGGCCGGCGACTTCCAGCCGGAATCGCGTCACGGCCGCCCGGTCGGGCAGCGGAAAGATGTAGGTCGCCTCCAGCGGCTCGGCGTGGGTGTTGACGAACGTCTGCGCCACGTCGATGCGCGCCAGCAGGCCGTCGATGACGGCTTGTATGTCAAGAGCCTTAAGCGGCAGCGGGCCGCGGACGGTGTCCAGAGCGCCGAAGCCGGCTTCGGCGTCGGCGCTGGGCAGGCGAACTTCCTCATCGGTCAGCCGGGGCAGCATTCTGGTCATGGGGCATCTCCATTGGGGTTGGACGATCCTGCACCGTCGGCCAGCAGCCGCCGGGAGCGGAGCAGCGTGAGCAACGGCGCCGCCGCCGCGCGGAGCGCCGAAAGGTCGTGGTCATTGAGCGGCCGCGTACTTTCCACGAGCAGCGTCGCCCCATCGGCAAGCGGCACGCCGATCAGGCTGCGCGGCGCCGGTTCAGCCGGGGCGTCGCCCCAGAAGCGGCTGGATCGCCGGTTGGCGCTCTCGGGCGCCGGTTCACTTACCACGGCGTCGAAATCGAAGTCGGCCGGCAGCCGGGCGAGTTGGCGCAGTGCCGCATCGGTCTGGCCGACCAGGCGCGCCTGCACGTCCGCCAGCGCCAGGCCTTGGGCCTGCAATCTCTTTACGGCGGCCAGCTGCAAAATGTGACGCACGCCGTACAGCCCCGTCCGCCCGCGCATGGCCGCTGGCCGATCGATCAGGCCGAGCGTCGTGTAATAGCGGATTGTGCGCCGATCGGGCACGTCGCGCACCCGTCCACTAGCTTGGCCGGGATAATCAACGGCCAACACCCGCTCCACGCGGTCGCATAGCTCATCCAGGGTCCAGAGGGCCTCGCGGTGCTTCATGCCCCTATTGTAACAGTGTCACATAACACTGTCAAATAGATTTCACGAAAAAAAGAGCGGCGCTGCTTTCTCCGCGCCGCTCTTGACTCTAGGCCGCGACCTCGAAAATGCACTCGATCTCGACGCCGATGCTGCCAGGCAGCGATCCCATGCCGACGGCGCTGCGGGCGCCGACGCCGGCTTCCTCGCCGAAGACATCCGCCATCAGCTCCGAGAAACCGTTGACGACCAGCGGCTGGTCCTTGTACTCCGGCGTGCAGTTGACCATGCCGAGAGTCTTGACGAGTCGCTTCACCTTGTCCAGCGAACCAAGCGTATTGCGCAGGGTGCTGAGGATGTTCAGACCGACCGAGCGGGCACATTCCTTGCCCTGCTCCGTAGTCAATTCGGCGCCGACGCGGCCGACCAGCGGCGTGCGGTCGGTGACGCGAGCCGGGCCGTGCCCGGAAACGTAGAGCAGATCGCCGACCAGCACCGCCGTCTTGTACTTCGCCACGGGCTTCGGGGGCGGCGGCAGCGTCAGACCGAGTTCCTTCAGGCGGGCTTCGGGCTTGCTTGACATAAATCGTCTCCTTTGTCCCTTGTCCTTCGTCCTTTGTCCTTTGTGAGGATAGTAGTCGGCGGCCCTGCAACGGACAATGGACGAAGGACAAGGGACAAAGGACATTTATTCCTTGATAATCGCCTCCGCCTCCGGGTCGTTATGGTTCAGGTACAGGGCGCGCAATCCATTCATTATCGCATCCGCTTCGTCCGTTTTGCCTTGCTGCCGCAGGTCTTTCGCCTTCTGGACGGCGGCGCGCACCGGCGCCCATTGGCGGTCAAGAGCCGCGCCCTCGTCGAGACGTTGCAGCTCCTTGTTCGCCAGACTCACCCACGGCGCATCCTCTGGGGATTGGCTGAACGCCAGCGCCAACGCTTTCCAAGTGCGCCGCGCCCCGTCCGCGTCGCCGCGCTGACACAGACGCATGCCGTCCTCGAAGAACCATTGCGCCTCGCTCATCGGCCCCGCCAGCCGGGCCGCCCGCGCCGCCTGCCGGGCCGCGTCCCGGTCGGCCACGCGCCGCCGCAATTCATCCACTTCCTTGTGATAAGGATGGTTCGGATAATTACGATCCAGAGCGTCGAAATACTCCAGCGCCTTGTCCCAGTCGTCCTGGTCGGAGGAGGCCGCCGCCGACGCGCCGCGCTGGTACAGCTGTTCCTTGTTCAGCGGCCAGAACGTCCAAATAAGGACGCCAATGACGATCGCTAAAAGCGCCACGATCACCATCGGCCGATTGAACAGCCGCGCCAGCGGGCCGCCGCGATTTTGCTGATCCAACTCGCGGCGCATCAACCGGCTCATCAGCGTCGCCGGGCCTTGCGAGCCGCGTTTGCTCGCCGCACTGCCCGGCGCCGGCGTGGCCGGCCGCGGCGCGTCGCGGGTCGGCGCCGACGACCGGCTGACGTTCTTGCGGCGAATCGCTTCGAGCCGGCGCAACAGCAGTCCGCCGTCGGCCGGCCGCTTCTCCGGGTCTTTCTCCATCAAGTCACATATGACATCGTTAAAATCCCGCGGCATGTCCTGCGCGAATTCGATCGGCGGGTCGAAGCGGGCGTAGCGGTGCTTGTGCAGCAGGTCCATGATCTCGCCCATGAACGGCGGCCGCCCGACCAGCAACGTGTAGAGGACGACGCCGAACGAGTAGAGATCGCTGCGGGCGGTCACGCGCTTGCCGGCCGCCTGCTCCGGCGACAAAAACTCGGCCGTGCCGACCACGCCGCCGGTGACGGTGAGGTGTCGCCCGGCGAACAGGCTGGCGACGCCGAAGTCGCCGAGCTTTACGACGCCGGGGCCGTCTTCGTCCCCCTCCCCGGCCTCCCCCCGCGCGTTGGGGAGGGCGGGCGTGGGGGGCGCCCGAAGCAGGTTCGACGGCTTGAGGTCGCGATGAATGACGCCACGGTCGTGGGCGTGCTTGAGAGCCGGCGCGACTTGACAGGCCAGGTCGAGGACTTCGCGCCAGGGCAATCGGCCGCGCGTTTCAAGGATGGCGTCGAAGCTGGGGCCGGCGATGTACTCCATAGCGAACCACGGCCGGCCGTCGTGCACGCCGGAGTCGAAAAAGCGGATGATGTGGGGATGGTTGAGCCGGCGGACGATTTCCACTTCGCGCTCAAAACGGAGGACGAATCCCTGCTCCGCCGCCAACTCCGGCGCGAGCA
>DATKHW010000688.1:0-7006 GCA_035546275.1 Gemmataceae bacterium | reverse complement strand
TGTGCCCGATAAAACCACGCTTCCTCGTCGTCGTCGTTGACGGCCAGCAGGTTGTCGATGGTAGCGATGGCGGCGGCCTTGCGGGCGTCGCCGTCGCCGACGCCGGGGACGAGGCCCTTTTCCTGCATCCGCCCCAGGATCAGCTGCTGCTCGCGCGGACTGGCCTTGTCGCGCAGCTCGCCGGCCTTGACCAGCGGCTTGGTCGCCTGCGCGCCGCGGCCCCACTTGTCCAGCGACCGGCTGAGGCCCCACCAGGCCATCGCACAATCCGGATCGTACTGCGTCGCCGTTTCGAACGACCGGGCCGCTTCCATCCACACGTAGGAGTAGTAATATCCGAATCCCTGATCGACGAACGCCTGGCATTCCGGCGAGCGAGTGGTGACCCGGTAGCGGTAGACGCAGAGGTCAGGCGCGATTTTGGACGGCGCCAATCCGCAGATCGGCAGCTTGGCGGGCAGGCTGGATTTGGAGTCGGGCGCGGGATCGGCCCGAAGGACGGCGGCGGCGAGCAGAGCAGCCAGGACGCCGACGAGGGAACGGGAGAACGGCATGATGCGGTTCCTTGGTGGGAGGGTTCGCGCCGACCGGGGGCGGTCCGGGCAGGCGAGTCTGTATGTATTGTGGTCGGGAGGGGAGGCGGTTGCCAGGGAAAAATGGCGGTTGAACCTTCGCAGACCTGCACGGCGTGATGATCGATATAATGGGAGGCGGCAGGCCCCTAACTGCGCGAGGGTCGCAGGTGCGATGGGAATCACCGATTTCATTGGTGGGAGGGGCGAAGCAATTGCGTTTGCGCATCTGACGCGTCTGTGCCGAAACGACTCGGAACTCCCCTACTTCTGGCCGCACTACCTTGGCGAAAAGTGCGAGACTTTCGACTTCCTCGTCGAACTGCTGGACGCCGACGAAAAAACGCCATTCTTTTTCGTGCAGGTGAAAGCGACCCACAAGGAGTTCACGAAAGGCCAAACGCCTCCCCGTCTGCGCGTCGAAGTTTCGGAGAAGGTTCTTCGACGTATGCTGGCTTACCCCGCTCCGACCTACGTGGTGGGCGTTCACGAGGGTCAGCAGCGGGCATTCCTCATTTCGGTCCATGGAGCGATGACAGAAGCAATTTCCTCGATAACCACCGCGCATGAACTTACAGATGAAACGTTGCGCCGGCTGTGGGAGGAAGTGCGGGAGTTCTGGCGGGAGCGCGATATGTCGCGCTCGACATCTTCTTTCCTAAACTGAGGTGGCGCCGTGACCAACGAAATGAAAGAACAATTTGTCGCAGAACGCGCGCGGGCCTTGGCTGCCATCCTTCTGACGCGCCGGAACGACTTGACCATCAAGGAAACCAAGAGAGACACCGGCCTTGATCTCCACGTTTACATCGAACGTGAAGACAAGCCCATGCGTCTCGTGTTCGGCCTCCTGCTGCGCGCCGTTCTCTCGCCGGTCACCCCCGAAGAGGCGGCAAAAGTGCTGCGACCCACGATGGGTCAATTCCAGGGCCTGCGCAAATTCACCTACCCGGTCTGCCTGTTTTTCTTCACCATGCGCGACGAACAGGCCTTCTTTGCATGGCTGGCAGAGCCGGTCGTGAACGGCGGCGCGCCGAAACTCGTCCATCATGAGCAGGCGAATTGCGTCCTGCTGACGGATGAGCTGCTCGACACGGTCGTCGAGCAAATCGTGAGCTGGTACGACGCGGTGGAGGCGGTGCTGATTGCATAGTCGCTTCACAACGATCCGTCCTCTCACAGCATTCACTTGCAGCGTTGCAGAACCTCTTGCCTCGCAGGAAAACCATCCGGGTGCCACGACCAATCGATAGGTCCCTGTTGTTCCTCTATCAACTGCTTGTCTTCCGCTTTCAGCAGATTGAGCAGCAAATCGTAAACGGGGTCGAAGTCCGAGTTCTTGTCGTTGGCCCACTTCCCCACGCAAAACGCATCGCCGGCCTTCGTGACCAGTGAAATCATCGGGGACGCCTCATCGGGTACGCCGGGTCGGGTCGGGTTCTTAAGACGGAGGAAATCGTGGGTGGCTACAAGCCGCTCCAGGTCCGTGATTTGATTCAGCGGTACATGCAAGCGGTAGCGCCGCACGTGGAAGCCCCATGCGCCTTTGCCGCGCACCGGCTCGACGACCTGGGCGAAGGCGGCGCCGTCTTCCGCGATCCAAATATCCTGGCCGCCGAACAGGCCCTGTATGTCGAGCAGGACGACAGAACGGAGCGGCACGGGGTCGCGGGAAGGGGAAGCTTGGCCATGGTCGGCCGGGGAATTCCGGTTGCAAGCTGGCAGGCTCAAGGCGACGAGCAGGATCACAAAGGGTCTTGTTGGATTCATGGGGCGCCAAGGCCTCCAACTTCATTCCCCTCTCTAATGAATATGGCTGAAAAGAACACATAGTTATGCATCTGAATTGTCCGTTATTTGAGCTTGGCGCCGGTCAAAGTCACGCACCCACGGGCCTCGATTGACACTGAAGACTGATGTTGCCGCCGCCAGAGAAGCTGTAATAGTCGCCGAAAGCCTCGTGATCCACAAGCTCGAAATCGAAATTGGAATTCGATCCTATCGAGCAGCAAGCCAGCGGTCCTCGTACCACGTATCTGCTCATCCGAGCGCCTCCGCCCTTGGCGCCCGTCCCGGCGCGGTCAGCGTCGTCAGCAGTTCATGCGGCACCCACGACGCCGCGTACCGCCTACCGCCGCTCTCCCTATTTCCCCTTCATGCTCTCAATCAAAATCCGCGCCGTCTCCGGCCGCATGACGCGCGGGTCGGGCAGCTCGCCGGCCCGCAGCTTCTCGCGCAGCAGTCGGCCGGCGATCGTCACCTGTTTGTACCCTTTCGGCTCGCATTCCTCCACTAAGCCGACGCGGCCCAGCTCCTCGTAATAGGCGGCGAAGCCGATCTTCACCGGCTTGATGAGCAGCTCGCCTTTCAGCTCGTCGAATTTGCGCTGCGCGGCCAGACCGTCCCAGATGTCCTTGCCGTCTTCATACGGAGCGTCGGCGTGTTTGCGGCCGATGACGATGTCGGTGAAGCCGAAGTTCTGGCGGTAGATGGCGTGCATGATCGCCTCCTTCGGCCCGCCGTAAAACATCTTGATGTCCAAGCCGAGCAGCAATATGCGATCCGTGATGTCGCATCCCGCCTTCTTCCACAGCGCCTCGTCCTTGTCGCCTTCGCCCAAGGCCTTGTTGTCGATCAGCGCCTGGTAGGTGCGCATCCGCGTGACGGCGTCCACGTCGTCGCCCTTGGTTTCGCCGACCAGCGGGTTGAGGACGGCGCCGGCGAAATGGCCGTCGCGCGTCAGCCGTTCCAGGCCGGCCACCAGGGCGTACTCATGGGCGCGGTGCAGCGGGTTGCGCGTCTGGAAGGCGACGACGCGCTTCCAGCCCTTCTCCCGGAACAGCGCCCGCGTCTCCCGCGGCGACAGGATGAATTTGCCGTATTCCGGATGCTTCGGCTGCGGCAGGACGCGGACCTCGCCGCCGACGAGATGCGTGCGCGGATCGTTCTGTACCATGCGGCCGCCGGGATGGTCCCAGCGCTGCGTGCCGTAGACGCCCTTGACGTAGGCGGCCTTGTCCCAGGGATAGACGTCGGTCACGTCGAGGGAGCCGACCACCTCATCGCGGCCGTTGACCAGCGCGACCGTCTGCCCTGGCTTGAGCGTCGCGGCCTGATCCGCCGAGACGGGGAAGGCCAGCGGAATGGTCCATGCGTACTTCTTGCCGTCGCGGACCATGACTTCCTCGCCGAGGACGCGGTCGAAGGTCGCGCGGTCCATGGGGCCGGTGAGCGGACTGAGGCCGCCGTCGCCCATGCGGTAGAGCGTGGAGAGATCGGCGTCGCTGATCGGGACGCGTGGCAAACCAGCGGCGCGGGCGCGGAAAGCATCGGCGTCTGTAGCGGGGACGTTGCGGTTGACGGGTTCGCTCAATCCGCCATGCGGTGGGATCAGGTCGCCGGGCTTGCGCAACCGGCGGTTGAGTTCGTCTTGGTCCTCCGCGTTGTCCATACTCACCTCGAAAACCTGCCCGCCTGGGCCTTTTGCCGTTGAGCCGGCTTTTTTTTCCATCGCGCTTCCCCCTAGGCGATTTCGAGACGCTGATCGACGATCCAAACGTCATCGTACCACAGTTCAACGAAGTACACGCCCCGCTCCGGAAAGGTGCAATCCAACACGCGGATGCAGAAAATGGCGGCTTTCATCGTGTCGGCGTGCCGGATAGCGACGGGTCGGAAGAAATAGCGGCGGCCCGAATCGGCGCGCATGATCGCCAACCGCGCTTCCCCTGTCTCTTTCTGATCGGACAACTGGACGAAGACCCAAAAGGAAAGCTTCACGGGGAACGAGTCCATGCAGGGAACCCGTGACAGGCCCGCGCCCTGCAAATCCTTTTGGTCGCCGTCCGCGGCATGATTGGTTATGCCGTCGCAGAGCACGAAGGCCTTGAGCATGGGCGGGTCCGTCTCAGCCATGCGGATTTCCCTTGGTCAAATCTGGTAAGACAAGGCATTGCTCTGCTGCGCCCGGCGCAGCAATTCCGCCAGCGTCAGCTGTTCCAGAAGCCGCTGCTCCTCGGTCTGGATTTCGCGCCAGACGGCCAGCAGCGTCTGCACGGCCGGCGAACGATTGGCCTCGGCCAAGGCCGAGCGCGGCGTCAGCGTGCGGTCGTCGATGGCGTTGATGACGGCGGCCAGCGAGATGCTTTCTGGCGGCCGGGCCAGCTGGTAGCCGCCGGAGGCGCCGCGGACGCTGGCCGCCAAGCCGGCGGTCTTCAGCTGCAACAGGATTTGCACCAAAAACCGTCCGGGAATGCCCTGGGCGTCGGCGATGGCCTTGATGCGCACCGGCTGGCCGTCGGCGTAGTTCGCCGCCAGCTCCAGCATGGCGACGCACGCATATTCGGCCTTCGCGGAGATTCGCATCAGATGCCGCTCCCGCCCTGCACCTCGATCACGTGCAGGCCGCATTCTTTCTTCATCGTACCGGCCCATCGGCCGTCGCGCTCATCGCCGCCCGCGCCGACTGGCTGCGTGCAAGGCCAGCAGCCGATGCTCGGATATCCTCGGTCGTGCAGGGGATTGTAGGGCACGTCGTGGTCGAAGATGAATTTCCAAACGTCCTTCTTCGTCCAGGCCAGCAGCGGGTTGACCTTCACCAGCTGGAACTTGGCGTCCCACTGGACCAGGTCGGCCGCCGCCCGGTCGCTGGTTTGATCGCGGCGGATGGCGCTGACCCAGGCTTCGTAACCCACCACCGCCTGCCGCAGCGGCAGGATTTTGCGATCGTAGCAGCACTGATCGGGTCGATGGCGATACAGCGGCCCGCCGTGTTCGGCCTCGTACTCCTCCACGGTCAGCTCCGGGCGGATGTATTCGACCTCCACGCCGTAACGGCGGGCGATCCGCTCGCGCAGCTCCAGGGTTTCGGGAAACTGATAGCCGGTTTCGAGGTTGAAGACGCGGACGCCGGGGCCGATGTCGGCCAGCATATGAATCAGGCAGCAACCCTCCGGCCCAAACGCCGTCGCCATGGTGAGCTTCTTGCCGAAGGTGTGGACCGCCCAGCGGAGGACGGTTTGCGGCGGGGCCGTGGCCAGCTCCCGATTGGCGGCGGCGATTTGTTCCTCAGGAAACCGCGCTTCATTCATGGAGGCGTCCCTTGAACTGGGGGCAATTCCTCAGCAGGCCCCCGAATCTTCATCAATCCGAGGACCCACCGATCTTTATCAGTATTATCAAGATTATGTCAAGCCGCCGACGGCTGCGCCGCATTCTCGTGCCGGGGCTCTGCCCTGGCCCCCTGCCCGCGAGGCTCTGCCTCGCGTCGGGTCAAGCGGCAGGCAGAGCCTGCAAGGCAGGGCGTTCCCGGGCAGAGCCCGGGAACGAGAAGCGGCGGGAAGCGGCGTGCCGCTTGTTTCATTCGCGGTCCGCGGTACGATGAACGAACCGGAACGGTCGCCCCTCTTGCTGCGAGGCGTCTGTCATGACCACCGAAGCGGCCCAGGAAAAGACAGGTCTAGGCAACTACTTCGTCGCCAACTATCCGCCCTTCTCGACCTGGAAGCCGTCCCACCTGCCGCAGGCGCGGGCCGTTCTGGATGCGCCGCCGGCGCCGGATACGCCGCTGGGGCTGTACCTGCACATCCCCTTTTGCCGGAAGCGCTGCAAATTCTGCTATTTCCGCGTCTACACCGACAAGAACGCCCGCGACGTGGAGACGTACATCGACGCCCTGGTCCGTGAAGTCGAAATCTGCAGCAAGAAGGCGATCGTCGGCGGCCGCGGCCTCAAATACGTCTACTTCGGCGGCGGCACGCCGTCGTACCTCAGCGCGGCTCAGCTGCGCGGGTTGATGCAGCGGCTCCAGGCCGTGCTGCCGTGGGATGGGGCCGAGGAAGTGACGTTCGAGTGCGAACCGGGCACGCTGCAGCAGCACAAGCTGGAAGCGCTGCGCGAACTCGGCGTGACGCGCCTCAGCCTCGGCGTCGAGAATTTCGATCCGAAAATCCTGGAATACAACGGCCGGGCGCATCTCGAAGAGGAGATCCATCGGGCTTACGGCTGGGCCCGCGATCTCGGCTTTGATCAGATCAACATCGACCTGATCGCCGGCATGGTCGGCGAGACGTGGGACAACTGGAAACAGTGCGTCGCCAAGACGCTGGCCCTGGCGCCGGAAAGCGTCACCATCTACCAGATGGAGCTGCCGTACAACACGGTGTTCTCGCAGCAGCTTCGCGTCATCGGCCAGGACGAGCCGTTCCCCGGCGGCGGCGTGGCCGATTGGCCGACCAAACGGGCGTGGGTCAGCTACGCCTTCGACGAAATGGGCAAGGCCGGCTACCAAACCTTCAGCGCCTATACGCTGGTCCGGGACAAGACGAAGTGCAAATTCGTCTACCGCGACAGCCTGTGGCACGGCGCCGACATGTTCGGCACCGGCGTCGCGTCCTTCGGGCACGCCCACGGCGTTCACATCCAGAACGTCGATT
>DATKHW010000687.1:0-3751 GCA_035546275.1 Gemmataceae bacterium | reverse complement strand
CCGCACGCCCCCTTCTTCGCCCCGCTATTTCGCTTCGCCGCCGCGGCGGAAGCGGGCCGCACCGAGGAGCAGCTGCGGGCCTTCCTGCAATCGCCCGGCGTCGCCGAGCGCACCGACGACGACGTGACCTTGGTGCTGGCGGTGCGGCAGCTGATGCGGTAAGTGAATCAAGGCGTCCGCTGGGCGACGAGTCTTTCGTGCCGAGGTGAATCATGCGAACGACATGCGCGGTCCTGTATCTCCTTCTTGTTCCGTTGGCCTGCGCAGCCGACGAGCCGAAGCCGGACAAAGGCAAGACCGGACCCGCCCGGCGTTTCGCTGCAAGCGACGCTGAGCAGCAACCAGGCGTCCTATGAGCTGAATCTGGGCGGCAAGACCGCGGACGACATCCGCAAGATGATCGACGCCAGCAGCTACCCGGACGCTCCGGCGGTGGACCTCAGCCTGGAACTGAAGAACATCGGCAACACCCCCCTTCAAATCCGCATGGGCGGCACGACCAACGTGATCGACCTCGACTTGCAGGGGCCGGACGCGCTTAGCGTGGAACTCAAGGGCCGCATTACGAACAAGCTCCTCATCGTCCCGAAGACCATCACGCTGGAACCGGGCAAGAGCCAAACGGTCCCGATCACGAGCCTGGCGTTCGGCTTCAAGGGTTCGCACCGCGCCTACTGGCTGGCGCCCGGCAAGTACACGCTGACGGCCAGCTACAAGACCACGGTCTCGCCGGCCCCCAACGGGGCGGAGCCGGCCGATGAGGGGTTTGGCGTCGTGACCGTCGTCAGCGCCCCGTTGACGGTCGCCGTCAAGTAGCATCATCCGGCCGCTTCGGCTTGACAGACATGGGCCACGGCGGCCGGCACGGTGGGTTGGGCGATGAACGCGGCGCGGCCCTTGCCGTCGGGGTCGATGAGGCGCGTGACCGTGAAGACCTCTTCCACCTGCGGCTGCATGTTGCACAGCACCAACCGGCCGCCGTGCTCGCGGACGTGACGGTTGAGGCTCAGCAGGGGGCGGAAGCCGGCGCTGGACAGATATTGCACGGCTTGGAAATCGATAATCGCGTGGACGGCGCCGTCGATCAGGCCCCGCAGTTCCTCGCGCAGCATCTTCATGCCGCGCGACTTGGCCAGGAAGGCTTTGTTGATCGTTATGCCCAGGTCGACGGCGACGTCCTTGGCGGATCGGCCGCGAATCAGCTGGTCCCAGCAGGCCCGCCAATCCTTCTCATTGAAGTGGACTTTGAGGAGCTGCAACGCGCGGGCGGCCACGAACGAGGCGTACTCCTTGTCGATGAACGCTTCCGTCCAGTCCGGTTCCTCCGCCTCGTCGGTCCGGCCATTGCCGATCAGCTTCTGCGATGCGGCCCAGCGCCGGTAGCGGTCGATGCACTTGTTGCGCAGAATCGCGCCGATCCAGTCCCGGAACCGCTTATTGGGATCCTTGCGGAAACTCGGCATTTCGACTACCAGGGCCGCGAACACCTCGGCGACCACGTCGTCGGCGTCGGCCGCTTGCAGCCAGCGGCGCCGCCGCGCCCAATCGTGGAGGACCGGGCCATAGTAGTGGACGAAGCGATCCCAGGCTTCCGCACGGTCCAGCGCGAGGCCGTCCAGCAAACTGAGAGAGGTTTGGGGCAAATCCATGGCGGGCGCTCCGTGGAGCAACCGGTCAGCCCGAGTCCATTACGCCCGCATCGTAATCGTCGGAAACCGGCTCCCGCAACACAATTCCGCCGTCGGCGAGGCGGCCCCCCCAAAACGCGCGACGAGCGGGCGTCAGCAGGCTGCTGGGCCGCACTCCACCAGCAGGAGCGTTACATCGTCGTTGCGCAGGCCGCCGCCCTGACGCAGTCCCGCAATCCAGTCGGCGAACGCCGCGTCCGCGTCGGCGGCCGACAGCACCGACGCGGCCGCATCGCCGGGCCGTCCGCCCTGCTCGTGGCTGTGCAGGAACCACTGGGCGAGCGCGTCGGTGGCCAAAAACAGGCGGTCGCCGGGCCGCAGGGCGCCGGAAGCGCGGTCCGGCTTGGGAACCGGGGCGCCGCGCGAGCCGAGCAGGCGCGGCTGATTGCCGAAATCGGTCGATTTGTGCATCGGAAAAGACTGTAATCGCCCACCCTGCCGCACGCGGATCAGGCAGCTGTCGCCAATGGCCGTGGCCCGCCATTTTCCGGGCCGATGCGCCGACGGACGGCGGACGCTGACGCCGAGCAACGCGGCGTAGGCGCCCTGCTCGCGCTTGGTCTCGGCGTACCACGGCAATTCCAGATCCATCACCTCCGCCGACCAGCGGCGGCGCGGCTCTTCTAGCCACTCCGCCATCTCGTTGGAACGGTCGGCGGTCAGGAACGCCTCGGTCAGCAGCTGCGCCCAGCGGCCGGCGAACGACGACTCCGAGGCGCCGTCGGCCACGGCGAAGCGGCCCCGAACGGGATCGACCGCCCAGGCGTCTTCATACTCGTCGTCGCTGCAGCCGTGTTTCGGCAGAGTCAGGACGGTCCAGCGCAGGGGATCGGCCGGGGCCATGGCTCACCGCACGCTTTGGGCCACGCGGGTCCCGATGTCCAGGAAGCGGATTACCGCCACCAGGTCGGCGTTGAAGACGAAGCCGCGGGATTGCGGTCCGACCGCGAAGCCGTCCGCCTTGGCCGCATCCAGCAGCTTCGGCGGCAATTCGCTCGACATGCGGAAAAGCAAGCGGGCGAAGTCGTCAGGCAGCATTCCCTCCTCCGCGGGAAACTCGATGGGCCGATTTTGCTTATCGGAGATGTGGGCGTTGAAAAGCAGCACGGCGCCGTCCTGCGACGCCAGGGCGCGGATGCTCTTGGCGGCCTCGCGGGGATCGCCGTCGGTCGGCTGGCCGTCCGTGATGTTGATGACGATCGGCGGATAACACTGGGGTTGCACGCCGATGAAGGCGGACAGGAATTCCTTGGCCTTGGCGAACGCTTCGCACATCGGCGTTCGGCCCGTCGGATGCGCTTCGAACCAGACGGGGAACTTGAAATTCTGATCGGTCAGGCCGCCCGCCCCATCGTCCACCTTCCGCGTCCGCATTTCGACCCGCAGCGGATTGTTGGCGATCCGGCTGACGGGCACGAGGGTCTGGCCTGCCAGGGCGCCGCTGAAGGCCGACTCGACCCGGCCGCCGTAGCGGATCATGCCGACGTGGAAGAAATCGCGGATGCCGTCGGCCTTGGCGCATTTGAGACACAGATTCTGCAACAACCGGTTGAGCGCGTCGGCCACGCCGTCCGCTTTGCGCTTGTCCGGCTGGCCGCCGAACGGCTCCAACATGGAGCTGGATTGGTCCAGAAGGAACAAAATGGCGGTGGGACTGTTCCGGCTGATCTCGGCGGAGTAAGGCAAGGGAGCGCTCCTTTCTCAACCGGCGGCTTGCACAGAGCGCCTCGCAGGATTTCAGCGAGCCGCCGGGCCGCAAGGCCGTACCAAGCATCCTGACTGTATCCGCAACTCCGCGGTGGAACAAGGAAAAAGGCGAAGCGCCGCGCAACGTGGTCCGCCGTTCCATGCTAGGATACGGAGAAGGCGATTGCTGCACCTTGTCCGTGAGGGCCGCACCATGCCCGCGTTGCCGCCGTTGTCGGTCGAGTTGGTTTTGTGGGGAGCAGCCGCGCTGGTCGCCGGTTGGATCTTCACGCCGCTTGTATTCATGATTCTCGGCCTGACGCGCGTTCGCTTCCGCATCCTGGGCGGGCCGGAATCGCTGCATCCCGCCGGCGACG
>DATKHW010000686.1:0-2946 GCA_035546275.1 Gemmataceae bacterium | reverse complement strand
TTGCCGGCGTCCAGGGGCACGGCGCAGCTGCCCTTGCCTTTACAGTCGTTCTCTCCGGGATGATCGTCGCAGCCGCCTTGGCCCTTGCAGTCGTTCGTCCCCTGGCAAGAATGCGGGCTGACGGTAGCGCAATGAGCCTGCCCGGCGCAGTCGTTGGTCGTGCCCTTCTTACCGTCGTTCTTGCAGGTATTGATGCCGCGGCAAACGTGCGGGTCCTGCAAGAGACGCGGCAGGTTTGATTTCGCCGAATTGGCCGGGCCGGGGGCGCTGTTCGGATTGCAGCCGATGACGGCCCCGGACAGGAGACCGCCGAGGGCGGCCAGGCCGAGGCGGTTCACGTCGCGTCGATTCAGAATCGGATCGTTCATGGATTCTCCCACTCGGTCGAAAGGCTGAGGCGACTCCGTTTCCCTAATCATTGGCCGGCGTTTTCACGCGGAAGACCAGGTGTTTGAGCAGTCCATCCACGGACAACAAGCCTGGCCCGAACAGCAGCACCATCAGCACGACGACGGTGTAAGGGGTTCCGGGGGCCCCTGGGGCGATGAACGCCTTTACGAAGCCGTTCGGGTCGCTGGGCAGATAGCCGAAAACAGCGCTGTCCGCTGTGGCGTAGGCTACGATCATGGTAAAGAGGAGCGGGATCGTGCTGATCCGCGAAGCAAACCCGAGTATCAGCAAAGCGCCGCCGAGAGTTTCCGCGGCGCCCGCCAGATAGACGCTCACGGTTGGCTGGGGGATGCCCATATTGCCGAACTGTCCGGCCCAGAAGTCCACGTTCGTCAACTTGCCCCAGCCTGCGAGGATGAAGCCCCAACCTACCAGCACGCGCACCGCCAGCAGGAACACCGGCTGGACGTATTTCAGCCCATGAATCCAGCCCAGGTAGCACCGCTTCAGCGTTTCCATGAACTGGCCCTCCGCATGTCGGCAGCGCGACGCCGCCCTCATAGGGCGTTCGTTGCACAGGAACTGGCCGCGCCGGCCAGGAGGAACGACACGGGATTGGAGACGGGCGACGGCCCGGCAAACACGGCCGGCGTCGGCGCCGAAACAGGCGAAAGGCGCTCGCTCATGTAGCGTCTCGCCTTCAGCACCTCGGCGTGCACGACGGGGAACTCCGGGATCTTCGCGTCCCACTCCAGGAGCGTCGAGGCGCCGCCCGTCAGTGTATGCGCCAGCCGGTACAGGTCCCACACCGGGTCGATGACTTCGCCGTCGTGGGTGTCGATGCGGTGCGTGCCGCAGTCGGTGTGGCCGGCCAGGTGGAACTGGACGACGCGCTGGTGCGGCACGTTGCGGATGTACTCCACCGGGTCGAAGTCGTGATTGACGCTGGAGACGAAGACGTTGTTCACGTCAAGGAGCAGGCCGCAGTCGGCGTCCTGCGCCAGCCGACTCAGGAACTCCCACTCCGGCATCGTCGAGTCAGCGAAGCCGACGTAGGTGCTGGGGTTTTCCAACACGAGCGGCCGTTCAAGGAAGTCCTGTACGGTGCGGACGCGGTCGATGACATACGCCAGGGTTTCTTCATTCAGCGGAATCGGCAACAGATCGTGGGCGTTGAGTCCGGCCACGCCGGTCCAGCACAGATGGTCGGACACCCAGCGGGCGTTGACGGCACTGGCCAGGTTTTTCAGCTTGTGCAGATACTCAAAGTTGAGCGGGTCGGCGCTGCCGATGGACAGCGACACGCCGTGCATGACGACGGAATAGCGTTCGGCGATCTGATCCAGGACGTAGCGCGGCCGGCCGCCGGAGTCCATGAAGTTCTCGGAAATGATCTCGAACCAGTCCACCTGCGGCTGATTCCTGAGGATGTAGGGGAAGTGGACAGTGCGGAGGCCGACTCCGAGTCCGAGGTTGGCGTAGCCGAGGCGCGGCGGGTGCATGGTTGCGGTTCTCCTGAGACGAGCCGGAAGAGTAGGCGACGGATCCTTACCGTCGCCTACGCTTCCGGCTCGTCGGCTCTCGATATTCAGGGGGCTTTCGGGGCGTCGCCGATCTTCTTGTCGGGGAAGGCCTTTTTCATGTCGGCCTCGAAGCTGGCGCGGGCCTTGGACCAGATCTTGGCGTCCTTCATCGGCACGGCGCAGCCGCCCATGCCCTTGCACTTGTTTTCGCCGGGCGTGTTGACCTTGGCGTTGCAGCCGCCCAGGCCGGCGCAGTCGTTGTCGCCGGCGCAGGTGTGGGCCTTGGCCGTGGCGCAGTCGCCCTGGCCGGCGCACTCGTTCTTGGCGCCGGCGCTCTTGCCCTTGCAGGTGTTCAGGCCGCGGCAGACGTGCGGCTCCTGAGCCATCAGCGGCTTGTCCACGTCTTTCTTCGCCGGCTCCAGGACCGCCGCACCGGCCAGGCGGGCCGCGCCGAGGCCGGCCGCCAGGCCGCCCACGGCGGCCGCCGCCCACTTGGTGAACTCGCGTCGGTTCGGGTCATACGGTTGCATCAGTTCTCCTTCACGAGGGATCGAGAAAAGGCTAAATGCCCGTCGAACTGGAGTGCGCCCTGCCTGTGGAAGGGCGTCCGCACGACGGCTCACTCTGTCTTGGATGCCGCCGGCGGCTGGGGGGTCACAAGGAAATTGGAAAAAAGGAAGAGAAGGCGCGCGCCGGTTGCAGCGGAGACGTCATGCACTGCGGGGCCGCGCGCGGAGAATGGCCTGGATCAGCTCCTCAGGCGCGTCGGCGGGAGGCGGACCGTTCCCGTTAGCGGCGAACGCATTTTGCGTGAGAAGGATCGTTTTCTTGTAACTGTCGAGGTAGGCGGTGCACCAGGGGCACTCGGCGAGGTGCTTCTCGAACTCCGCGCGCTCCTCGACCGGCAGCGCATCGAACAGGTATTCGTGCAGGAACTCAGTGAATTCGCGGCAGTTCATGCGTCGCCCCTCCTGAAGTAGGGGTCGAGTAAGGTACGGAGCGCCTGGCGGGCGCGATGCAGGCGCGTCTTGAC
>DATKHW010000685.1:0-6548 GCA_035546275.1 Gemmataceae bacterium | reverse complement strand
CATGAGATGGGCCACGTCGTCAATTACGCCTACAAGCTCTATGATGGGCGGGCTTGGACCGCTCAGTTCGGCGATATTAATCTCCCCTACGAAGAGGAATATCGCCCGCGACCGTTCGACCGGCGCTTCGTCATGCACCTGCCTGGATGGTATGCGCAAAAACATCCTGACGAGGACTGGGCCGAGACGTTCGCTGTCTGGATGACGCCTGGCCTGCCGTGGCGCGCCCGTTACGCCGGCTGGCCGGCCCTGAAAAAGCTGGAGTATTGCGACGGTGTAATGACGGAGCTGCGCGGTCGCGAGCCGCTGGTCGCCGCGGTGGACGCCGACGAGGATGTGGGCGGCCTCGACCTGACGCTGGACGATTTCTATCATTCGCCAGGACCGGACCACGGCGAAGCGCCGGCTGGTCTTGAGGATGCATTGCAGGCGCTATTCGGCGACTCCGACGCTGCTGGGGAGAAACGGCCGGCGGCGGACCTGATCCGCCGGTTACAGGGCGTCGTTCCAGCCGAAGTGTACCGCTGGACCGGTTGGTTCCCGGAACACACGCGCCGCTTGCTGGAACAGATGGCGGTCCTGGCGGAGCAGCGAAGCTGGACTTGCGCCAAGCCCCAAGAAGCGTCGGCGACGGCCGCGCTGACCGCTTTTATTACAGCGCTGGCCGTGAGCCGTATCCAAGGCAGCACTGCTCCGGCATAGCCGGTTTAGAGCGTCCGGAAGAAACGGCGTCTGGAAATGTGATTTTAGAGTTCCAGACGGCCTTTCTTCCGGACGCTCTTAGGCGCACCGGCGGCGGTGGGCATTGTTTCGGGCGAAAGCTAAATCTGCGATCCGGTTTATCAAGGTTGTGCAGTCGACCCCGCCGGCGGCGGCCGCCGCCGCGAACTCGCCGTTCGGGTCGAGGTAGCAGCTGGCGTTGACCTCGATCACGTACACTTCTCCTGCCTCCGTAAGCCGCATATCGATTCGGCCATAATCGCGGACGCGCAGGGCGCGGTAGGCGTCCACGGCCGTCTTTTGCAAGCGCCCGCGCAACTCGTCGGGCAAGTCGGCTGTCACCGCCTTTGTGCCCTTATACTCCTTGCTCTTCTCGTCCCACTTGGCCTTCGCGTCCAGCACGTGCGGTTCGCCTTCGGGAAAGCCGGTAAAATCCATCTCAATCGGCGGGAAGGCCTGCGGCTCCTGATTGCCTAGGACGCCGACGTAGAATTCCCGCCCCTCAATGTATTCCTCGACCAGGGCGGAGTCGTGAACGTGCTTGTGAATATAGGCCACGCGCTCGATCATCTGCTGTGTATTGTGGACCAGCGAGCGGGCGCTGACGCCGATGGATGCGTCCATTCGCAGCGGCTTGACGAACAGCGGCATGCGCAATCGTCCGGCTGTTTCCAGGTCGGCGTCGGGCGAAAATACCGCAAATTCAGGATAGCGTATGTGGTCGAATGCGAGCAGCTTCTTCGTGAGCGCCTTGTCTTCCTGAATGTAGAATTCGCCGGGCCCCCCGCCCGTGTACGGAACGCCCAGCAGGTCCAGGAAGCCGACCAGTCCGACGGCCCCAAGCTGGCCGTCGCCGAACGTGTCCATCAAATTGAAAACGAGGTCCGGCTTGCGCCGCAGCAATCCAGAGCGCAACCGCACCATGTCGCCGTGGGCCCCGAGAAGAGAAACCTTGTGCTTGCCGGCCTTGAGCGCGCGGGCCACGCCGTCCACGACGCTGTCATGCGTCGCTTCGCGGTCTTTTTCGAGATAATGCAGGACGGTGATTTTCATGCCGCATCGCGGGAACAGGGCGCCCAACAGTCCCTAATTCCGCGAGCAAATCCGGCGCCAGCGAGTCATGGCTTGGCGTTGAGCATCTGATCCAGCGTCATTTGCGTAACCGTAAGTCGGCCGACTACAGTCGAGTCGTCGGCCGCGAGCTTGAAGGATTTCAGCTGCTCGCTGAGCGGCTTCAGCGGCGGCGCGCTTTCTGCTAACTGAGCCAGCAGCTCCTTGGCCTGGTCGAGGGCCTGATTCATTTCGTCGGCTTGCTTCCGGGCGGCGTCGGCGCTGCGGGCCTGCGCTGCGAACGTCAGTTGAACGTCCTTGGCCACGCTCACCACAGCGTGGAACGAATCTGCTTCTTCGCCTTCCTTCCGCGATACCCCGCAAAGCCACAGGGTCTGCTTGCGGTCCATGCCGTCGAGGACCGCGCGCATTCGCTTGGACAGCTTCGTCTCGCGTTTGCCGTCCGCTTTGGCCGCTGCTTCCTCAATGGAATCGCGCGACGGCGAAAAGACGCACACGCCGTCCTCCAGGAGAACGCCGTAATTGACCGCCTCCTTGTCGGCTCCCAGGCCATTGATTCGGTACAAAGTGCGCCGGCCGAGCGGCTCCGTCTTCAAAGTCTTGCCCGAAAAGAAGCTGCCGCCTTCCAGCGCCGTCTTCATCCCGGCGGCCGTGAAGTCGCCGCGGACCACCAATAGCACGGATTGCGGGTCGTCCGAATTGCCGGCCACGGTGACGCTTGCAACGGCCTCGCCCCACTCTTTGAGCATCTTGGACACCAGCTCCCGGTTGGTCAGGATTTGCTTGAGCAGGAATCGCTTCTCTTTGAAAGATTTCTGGAACTGCGGATCGAAGGCGGCCATCGCTTCATAGACCTGGATGCCGTAGCGGGCCACAAACTCCGGCGCGTTGTTCTTAAAGATCGGGGCGTCCACAAGGCTGTGGAAATCGAGGGCGGCGATGAAGTTGGATTCGTCGGGAAGGTACCTGTCCACGTCGGCCGCTCCCGCGCGAGCGCCGAATGCCGCGCCCGCCAGCGAGAGAACGATCAGCCAATGGATGCGGTGCGTGGACACGGCAGGCGACCTCCAGGGCGATGCGGATATTGCGGAACCTTATTGAGGCTGAGCCGAAGCTTGCTGCAGCCCCACCCCTTGCGGTGAGTTTGCGCCCACTAAGCTGGATCAGTCGGGTAGCTTGGGGGATCGTAGGGGCGTGGACCGGACGTGTCAAGGAAAAGGCAAACGAAGAATTATCCATGCGCCACGCGCCCTGCTTTCTTGTTGCCCGCCGACGGTGCAAACCCGTACCATGAACGGTGCTGTGCGCGTCCCGCCATCCGCCCTTCCTTATGAGGCGAAGCCATGCCACTAGGCCCCCGGATCATCGTTGCTTTCGTGGCCGCAGCCGCCAGTCTCTTCCTGCCAGCGGCCGTACCGGCGCGGGCGGACAAGGCTGCGGACTGGCCTCAGCTGCTCGGCCCCCAGCGCAACGGCATATCCGGCGAAACCGGCCTCAATCTCGATTGGAAGGCGAACCCGCCGCGCACGGTCTGGAAAAAGTCGATCGGCGCCGGCTTCTCGTCGGTGGCCGTCGTCGGCGACCGCGTCGTCACGCAGACGCAGCGCGACGACCGGCAATGGGTCGTCTGCCTGTCCACAAAGGACGGCGAGCAGCTATGGGCCTACGACGCGGCGCCCGGCTACATCGACCGGCAGCACGCCGGCGGCGGGCCGCGCTCCACGCCGACGGTGGACGGCGACCGCGTTTATTGTCTCTTTCCGCGCGGCGAACTGGTCTGCGTGACGCTGGCAAAGGGCGAGGAAGTCTGGAAGACGAACATTTTCGATGCGGCAAAGGCGAAAGACCATTTCCAGGACTTCTATTACTGGGGCGTCTCGCAATCGCCGCTGGTCGAAGGCGACGTGGTGATCGTGCAGCCTGGCGGCGAGAAAGACGGCTCCGTCGTCGCGTTCGACAAGAGCAACGGTCATGTTGTGTGGAGCGTCGGGTCCGATCCGGCCGGCTACGGCTCGCCGATCGCCATCGACATCGGCAAGAAGCGCATGATCGTTTGCCCAACGGGGCAGTCGGTCCTCGGCATCGATCCGGTCAAGGGCGAGCTGTTATGGCGCTATGCCTTCGGCAACTTCGCCAACGCCACATGCGCCACGCCGGTCTGGAGCGGCGACCTGCTGTTCGTCTCGGCCGCTTACGGCACGGGCTGCGCAGCGCTGGAAATTAAGCAGGACGGGGATAAGTGGGCGGCCCAGCCAAAATGGTCGAACAAGGATCTCCAAACGCTGATGGCGACGGGGATCGGCCATGACGGGTGCATCTACGGCTGCCACGGCGACCTTGGGGCGTGGACGCTCCGCTGTATGGACCTGAAGACGGGCGAGATCAAGTGGAAGGAGCGGCTGTCGAGCCGCTGTTCCTTCGTTTCGGCCGAGGGCTGCCTTTTCGGCTGGACGGAAAATGGATCGGTGCGGCTGATCGAGCTGAACTCTGACAAGTATGTACTCAAGGGCGAGCTTGCTGATCTGACGGCGGCCAGCAGGGCCTGGGCGATGCCGGCGCTGTGCAACAAGCGGCTCTACGTGCGCGCTGAAAGCGACCTGTTCTGCCTGGACCTGGATAAGCAATAAGACGGAGCGCGCAACGAATGGTTCGATTTCCGTTGGGAATCCTTGTGGCATTGACGGCAGCGACGCCGGCGTGGGCGGATGCGCCGGCGACGGCCGGCGACGAGTTTTTCGAGAAGGAAGTCCGCCCGCTGCTCATCGACCGCTGTTTGAAGTGCCACGGCGGCGAGAAGACGCGCGGCGGTTTGAAGCTCACGTCGCGCGACGCCATCCTTCAGGGCGGCGACACGGGCCCGGCCGCCGTCCCCGGCAAGCCCAACGACAGCCTGCTCGTGAAGCTGCTGCACCGCGACGACGCCACGCGGATGCCCAAGAACAGCGATCCGCTCTCCGATCATGACGCCGCCGTACTGAGAGGTTGGGTCGAAATCGGCTTGCCCTATCCTGCCGCCACGGCGGCCGCCGGCGGCTTCCACATCACCGAAGAACAGCGGCGGTTCTGGGCCTTCCAGCCCGTGCATGCACTGCTGCCGCCAGCTGTGAAGGACAGCACATGGCCGCGCTCCGACCTGGACCGATATGTCCTCGCCGCGCTGGAGGCGAAAGACCTCAAGCCGGCGAAACTTGCCGACAAGCGGACGCTGATTCGCCGAGCGGCGTTCGACCTGACCGGTACGCCGCCGACGCCGGAAGAGGTGGACTCCTTCTTGCAGGACGATTCGCCGGGCGCATTCGCACGGGTCGTGGATCGGCTGCTGGCGTCGCCGGCGTACGGCGAGCGCTGGGGCCGCCATTGGCTCGATCTGGCGCGCTACACCGACTCCTTCGACACGCGGGACATTGGCAGCGAGCGCGACTGCAACGACGCCTGGCGGTATCGGGATTGGGTCATCAACGCTTTCAACCGCGATTTGCCCTACGATCAATTCGTCCGCGAGCAGATCGCCGGCGACCTGATTCCCGGCAAGGACGGCGGCTTCAATCGAAACGGGATAATTGCCACAGGCTTTCTCGCCATCGGCAGCTGGGGCGGCGGCGACGCGGACAAAGACAAGCTCCTAACCGACATCGCCGACGATCAAGTGGACGTAACCAGCCGCACGTTCCTGGGTCTGACCGTGGCGTGCGCCCGCTGCCACGACCACAAATTCGATCCAATCTCGCAGGCGGACTACTACGGCCTGGCCGGCATGTTCTTCAGCACTCACATTTTGCCCAACGTGGGACCGAAAACCAACGGCCCGCCGATGCTGCGCATTCCCCTGGCGCCGCCGGCGGAACTCGCCAGGCAGGCGGAGCAGCAGCAGCGCATAGCCGACCTGGAAAAACAGATTCCCATGGTGCGCGATCAAGCGTATCAGGATTTCGCACGATCGCAATTATCCGAGACGGCGAAGTACCTTATAGGCGCATGGGAATATGGCAATCAGTCGGCGAAGTCGCCCGCCCCTTCTGTCGCCGACTTCGCCGCCGGCAAGGGGTTGTACGCTTTCGCACTGCGGCAGTGGATCGATTACCTGCATGACGGCGAATACAAGCTAATGACCAAGGCCGTGCGCGGCGTCGGCGGCAAGGCCGGTGTGAACGCCTGGCGCGGCGAGGCCGATTGCCCCAACGTGACCGCCAACGGCACGGATCAGGAAGTCGGCATTCTGACCTTTAAGCTGCCTCCCAAGTCGGTTTCCGTCCATCCGGGGCCGAACAACGGCGTCGTGGTTTCCTGGCGCAGCCCGGTGAAAGGAATGGTCCGCGTCAGCGGCGGCGTCAGCGACGCCGACCCGCAGGGCGGCGACGGCATCGCCTGGATCATTGACGGGCGCATCGCCGGCGAGCGCACCGAATTGGCGTCCGGCGACTTCCCCAATGGGGGCGCCCAGCGCTTTGACCAGGGCGCAGGCGCGGCTGCGCTGACGGGTCTGTACGTCGAGCCGGGCGACGGCGTTGACCTGCTGGTGCTGCCCAAGGCCGACTATACCTGCGACACGACGGTCGTGGAATTGACGGTCGCCGTGACGGATGGAACGCGGTCGTGGAACCTGGCCGCAGATGCGGCATCCGACCTGCTGCAGGACGGAAAGGGCAATCCGCACACGGACCATAGCGGCGCGCCTGGCGTTTGGTCTTTCTGGGACATGGCCGACAGTCGTAGGGCCCTGCAAGGCACGGACCCGTCGTTGGATGCATGGCGGCGCG
>DATKHW010000684.1:0-8426 GCA_035546275.1 Gemmataceae bacterium | reverse complement strand
CGGAACGGCCGGCCCTGTCGGTGGACGCCGCGAAGCAGCGCCGGTTGACTCGGCTGGCGCTCTATTATCTCCGACGATACCGGCTGCTCGATTACCCGGCCCGCTTCGATGTGGTCGTCGTGACGTGGCCGGCCAATCGGCGTGAGCCGCGCATCGACCATTACCCGCAGGCGTTCGAGGCGGTGGGGCGGGGGCAGATGTATTCCTAGCACGCAGCGCCAGCAAGTGCCTCGGTCAGCAGGTTCGGAAGGGACTCGCCGTGAAGTCCGTCGATGAACAAATGGAGGTGATCGTTCGCGGGACCGAGCAGGTCATCAGCCGCGACGAGCTGCGTAAGAAGTTGGAACGCAGCTTTAAGACCGGCAAGCCGCTGCGGGCCAAGCTCGGCATCGACCCCACGGGCTTCGACGTCCACCTGGGCCATACGGTTGCGCTGCACAAGCTGCGGCAATTCCAGGACCTCGGCCATCAAGCGGTCCTCATTATCGGCAATTACACCGCCCTGGTCGGCGACCCCAGCGGCCGCGACCAGGCCCGCGCGCGCCTCACGCCGGAACAGGTCGGGGCCAACGCCCGGGAGTATCTCACCCAGATCAGCAAGGTCATCAACGTGGACCGCGCCGAGGTCGTACACAACGGCGACTGGTTCTCGAAATTCACCTTCCTTCAGGTGATGGAGCTGACCAGCAAGATCACGGTCCAGCGCATGCTGGAGCGCGACGACTTCACCAAGCGCTTCCGGTCGGACCCGTCGGTGCCGATCTACTTGCACGAGTGTCTTTATCCGCTGATGCAGGGGCGCGACAGCGTTGAGGTTCGAGCCGACGTGGAGCTGGGCGGCAGCGAGCAGCTGTTCAACCTGATGATCGGCCGCCGTTTGCAGGAGGACGCGGGCCAGGAGCCGCAGGTCTGCGTGACGTTGCCAATCCTGCGCGGGCTCGACGGCCGACAGAAGATGGGCAAGAGCCTCGGCAATTACATCGGCGTCGGCGAGCCGGCCAAGGAGCAATTCGGCAAGACGATGAGCATCCCGGACGAGCTGATGCCGGATTGGTTCACGCTGCTCACCGATCGCACCGACGAGGAGGTCAAGCGTCTTCTGGCTAATCCGATGGAGGCCAAGAAAACGCTCGGCCGAGACATCGTGACCTTTTATTACGGGGCGGACGCGGCGGCCCAGGCGCAAGCGGAATGGGAGAAACAGTTCTCGCAGCGCCAAGATCCGAGCGAAATCCCCGAAATAAAGATAGAGGCGTCGCACCTGGCGGATGGTAAAATCGCAGCGGCGAAACTGCTGGTGCTGCTGAGCCTGGCCAAGAGCAACAACGAGGCGCGGCGCCACGTCCAGGGCGGCGGCGTCACCGTCGGCCCGGACCGCCAGAAGGCGACGGACCCCAACCAGGCGGTGGCAGTGACGGACGGCCTGGTGGTGCGGTTTGGACGGAAAATCGTTCGGGTGCGGTTGACATGAGATCGAGGCCCCCCTTGACCGCGACGCTCCTGGATTGGCCGACCGTCCCCGCCGGGTTCAAGCCGGCGCCGGGCGAGGTCCATGTCTGGGCCGCCGCGCTCGATCGGCCGGCCGACGAGGTCGCCGAGTTGTCGCGCCGCCTCTCCGACGAAGAGCGGGAGCGAGCCGGGCGATTTCGCCATGCGGCGTCGCGGGACGAATTCATCATTGCGCGTGCCCTGGTGCGTCGCCTGCTTGGGGACTGTCTCGGCGTCTGCCCGCGGTCCGTCCGTTTTTCGCAGACCGCCCGGGGCAAACCACGACTAGCCGCCGAGCCGGCCCCGCTCAGCTTCAACGTGTCGCATTCGCACGGCATGGCCCTCTTCGCCCTGACCAGCCGTTGCGAGGTCGGCGTGGACGTGGAGCGAGTGCGGCCGTTCTCCGACGAGATGGGCTTGGCCGACCGGTTCTTCACGCCGACCGAGGCCGCCGCTTTGCGGGCGCTGGACGCCGCGGGCCGGCTGGAGACTTTTTTTCGCCTATGGACGCGCAAGGAGGCGTACCTCAAGGCGCACGGCCTGGGTTTGTCCTACGGCCTGGAGCGCGTCGAGGTCAGCCACGCCGCGGACGACCCGGCCCGCATCGTCCACATCGACGGCGACCGCGAAGCGGCGGCGCGCTGGTCGCTGCGGACCCTAGCTCCGGCCCCGGGATACGTCGGGGCGCTGGCGCTGCGAGCGCACGATTATCGCCTCTTCTGCTGGCGCTGGCACGACGCCTGAAGCTTCGGCGCAGCGCGCCGCGCCCGGGAGGATTCGGCCATGCCTGTTTGGGTCCACTGCCCCCATTGCGACCAGCATTATCAGTTTCCCGATGCGGCCGCCGGCAAGCAGGCCGCCTGTCCCAAGTGCGGCCAGGTCCTCAAGGTCGATCGGCCGCCGCCGGCGCCAATGCCGATTCCGCCGGCGCCGCGCCTGCCGCAGCCGCAGCGCATTCCCGCCGCCCCGGAGCTGCCGCCGCCGCCGCGCCAGGAGCGGCCGGAGCAGCCGATGTGGGCGCTGCCGGTGGAGCCGGAGCGCGGCCGACCGGTGGACCGGCGCCCTTTCCGCCCCCTGCCCATGGACCATCGCCGATCGGCGCCGCCTCCACCGCCGCCGCCGCGAAGGATCCCCAGTCCGGAAACGCTCAGCCCCGACCTTCCTGCCGCAGCGGGCGACAATCCGACGGCGTATCATCATCCGGCCTGCGACGGCGTCACGCCGCTTTCCCCCGATGCAGCCGCACGCATCCTGGGCGATCCGTTCTCCTTCGCGCCGGCCGTATATTGCAACACCTGCCGGCGTTTCGTCGGCCTGCGCACCGTCGTCTGGCAGGGGACGCGCGAAACGCTCGCCGCCAGCCGCGCTCGATTTCGCCGACTAATGCACCCCGGAAAGATTCTGATGCGTCTTCTCGGCGGCCCTCTCATCGGCGCCTTGCTCGGAATCGGCGTGGGCTTCCTGGCCAATCCGAGCGCCCGCTGGCTCGGCGTCCTGGAAGGCGTCGTTCTTGGCCTGCCGCTCGGCCTGTTCGTCACTGGAATCGTGTTTCAGGTCCGATGGTCGATGGCTCGCAAGAACCGGGAGAAGGCGGCGACCGACGGATCGGGTTCCAGCGCCGCGTGAAAGGAACGGTCGATCCGCCGGGCTGCGCTCGTCTTGTCTATCAGAGATCTCCGTCGCCCTCGCAGCGGGATGCCCCATGCCGTTCACCATCAGCTGCCCGAATTGCAACGCCAAGCTGAAAGCCACGGAGACGTTGCTCGGCAAAACCATCAAGTGCCCGCGCTGCTCCCGGGCGGTGCTGGTGCAGCAGCAGGCGCCGATTTCCACGATGCCGCGCATGGAGATTCCGGAAGCCAAAGAGCCGCTGCACGAGCACTTGCAACTCGAGGAGACAGACAACGAGGGGCCGAGCCGGGCCGCACGAATGGCTGGGGAGACCGATGCATTGCCGGAAGTCGAGGACGCACCAGAGCTGGAGGCGGCGGAGGGCGAGGAGGTTGAAGACGCCGAACTGGACGAGGTCACGCCGGCCGACGACGCGGATTATGCGCGGCGCCGCCGGCCGCCGCGACGACCCGCCGGCGTCACGCCGGAGGATCGGCAGACGGCGATGTTCCTTTACCTGCTCGCCATTTTCACCAGCTTCATCGGGCCGCTGATTCTGTGGATGATGAAGCGCGAGGAATCCAAGTTCATCAACCATCACGGCAAGGAAGTGATCAATTTCATCATCACCCTCATCATCCCGTCGCTGGTTCTGAGCGTCGTGGGATGTCCGTTTGTCATCCTCACCTGGGGCCTGGCCGCCTTCATCGTCGTGCCGCTGTTCATGGCCCTCAACATCTACGCGTTAGTAATGATTATCATGGGCGCCATGCGGGCCAACGCCGGAGAGTGGTGGGAATTTCCGATCTCGATTCGCATGATTAAGTGAGAATCGATTGCGGCCGGGTTGGAGCGCCGCGGCTGCTACCCCGCGCCCTTCCTGGGGTTTCCAGGGAAGGACGGCACATCCGCCGCCGTGGGGAGTGAAGGACTCAAACGGGAGCAGTTATGAACCTCGCAAGTCGAATGACCGCTGGGACGGCGTTCTGCGTACTGCTGCTCGGCCTGAGCAGCGCTGGCGCCGACGACTGGCCGCAGTGGCGCGGACCCAACCGCGACAATAAAGTGACGGGATTCACCGCGCCCTCGACCTGGCCCAAGGAGCTGACGCAGAAGTGGAAAGTGACCATCGGCGTCGGCGACGCGTCGCCGGTCCTTGTCGGCGACAAAATCTATGTCTTTACGCGCCAGGGCGGCGATGAGACGACGCTGTGTCTGAAAGCGGCCGACGGCAGCGAAATCTGGCACGACAAGTACGCGGCGCCGGCGGTGACGGGCGCCCCTAGCCAGCACCCCGGCACGCGCAGCACGCCGGCCGTGGCCGAAGGCAAGGTCTGCACGCTGGGCGCGGCCGGGACCCTCTCCTGCCTCGACGCGGAGAAGGGCACGGTCGCATGGCGCAAGGAGACGGAGCACCCGAAGTTCTGGGACGCCTCCTCGCCGATCATCGTAGACGGCAAGTGCATCGCGGAGGTCGGCACGGACGGCGCCGGCGGCATCGCCGCCTACGATCTGACCAGCGGCGAGGAGAAATGGAAATGGCCCGGCGCCGGACCGGCCTACTCCTCGCCGGTGTTGCTGACCGTGGACGGCGTGAAGCAGATCGTGGCTTTGACGGAGAAATCGGTCGTGGGAGTCGGCGCGGCCGACGGCAAGCTGCTGTGGGAGATCCCCTTCAAGGCCGGAGGGATGGGATCGTATAACTCCATCACGCCGCTCGTCGATGGGTCCACGGTCTATTACGCGCGGGAAGGGACCGGCACGACGGCCGTGAAGGTGGAGAAGAAGGGCGACGGTTTCACGGCCTCACAGGTGTGGTCCAAGAGCAACTCGGCCGGCAAGTACAACACGCCGGTGCTGAAAGACGGGCTGATCTACGGCCTGGCCGGCGGCGGCCGGGGAGCGACCACCCTTTTCTGCATGAAAGCCGACACCGGCGACATGGCGTGGACCGATTCGACCAAGCGCGGCGAGTGCGGCGCCATTCTCGACGCCGGCGACGTCCTGCTCGCCCTGAGCAGCGATTCCCAGCTGATCGTGTTCAAGCCGAGCGACAAGGGATACATGGAGGTGGCTAAATACAAGGTTGCCGACAGCCCAACCTGGGCGGACCCGATCATCGCCGGCAACCGGGTGTTCGTGAAGGACAAGGATTCGCTGACGCTGTGGACGCTGGAATGACAGCGGTTTCCCTGCGCCCCGTGGCGCACGCGGCTTGCCTGCGGCACAATCGCACGAGCCGCTCGCGCCACGGGCCGGAGACGGGTTCTAATCCGGCGGCCCGGGCGGCGGCGAGCCGCGCCGCAGGTTGGGCGGCCGCCACGTGGACTGGAAGACTTCGCCAGTCATGCTTTTCCAGATCTTCTTTTGATCGTCGTTCAGCTTCGCGACGAATTCGTCCATCGCCGCCCGGAATCTCGCGTCAAAACCTCTTCCGGGATCGCCCGGCCCTTTCCGCGGCTCAGGGCCGGGGAGGAACACCTCCGCCTCCATGGTGCGCAGGCGCTCAATTTGATCGCTCGTCAGATTCAGGTTCGCCGCGACGTCGGGGTCGTGGAAGGCGAGCAGTCCGGGCTTCAGCTGCAACGCGATCTGCCCAAGACGCTGCTGCTGCAGAGGGGTGAGGACCTGTTCCAGCGCGGCTTCCTTGGCGTGGGCCTCCTCGCGCAATCGTTGCTGCCGTTCGTCCGGCGTGAGCTTACGCCAGTCGGGCATGTTCTCCTTCCACTGGCGGTCCAGCTTCTCCAGCTTCGTCTGCTGGTCTGGGGTCAGGTCGATGCCGTTCGCCTGCAGGTCCGCCTTCACATCGGGACGACGCAGCAGGTCCAGCCGCGCGCCCCCTTGCAGCACGGCGAGGTCCGAGAGGATTTGCTGGACGTGTTCCCGTACCAGGTCCAGGTCCTGCTGGGCTGCCGGGTCGTCGCTGCTCAATTGGATCAGACCCCGGTAATACGCGAGGGCCGACATGAGCATCCGCTTCCGCACGTCTTCGGTGGACGGCCGTCCCGCCAACTCATGCTCGCTGATTTCAATCATTTCGTCCGCGGACTGCCGGGCGAGCTTTAGTCCCTTCTCGGCCTGCTCGGCCCGCTCCCGCTCCTCATTGTGTGCTTTCCGCTCCTCATCGTGCGCCTTCCGCTCTCTTTCGTAGGCCTGCTGGATCATGGCGGCGCTGACCAGCGAACCGATCGCCGTGGCGACGCACAGCACCACGGCGGAGATGACGACAGACGGATGCCGTCGCGCCATCTTGCGCAGCCGCTGCGCCACGTTCGGCGGCCGGGCCAGGATCGGCCGATTGTCCAGGAAACGTCGCAGGTCGTCCGCGAATTCACGGGCCGTGGCGTAGCGGTCCGACGGGTTCTTGCTGACCGCCTTCAGAACGATTGTTTCCAGCTCAGCGGGAATCGTGCGGTCGAAAGCGCGCAGCGGACGTGGCTCGTCGTTGAGGATTTGCCGCAGCAGGCGCTGCGAATCGGTCCCGTCGAACATCGGTCGGAGGGTCAGCAGCTCGTAAATGGTCGCGCCGAGGGAATAAACGTCGGTGCGCGCGTCGAGCAGGGTGTGGCTGCCGCCGGCCTGTTCAGGGCTCATGTAGCGAAGCGTGCCCATCATGTCGCCGGTCCGCGTCAGGCCCTGGTTCGTGTGGAACTGGGCCAGGCCGAAGTCCGTCACCCAGACGTTGCCCCGTTCGTCCACGATCAGGTTGGCGGGTTTGACGTCGCGGTGGATGACGCCGAACTGGTGGGCGTGCTCCAGGGCCTCGGCCGCCTGGACGGCGACGCGCGCGGCCGTTCGGTAGAAGCGGACGCTGCGCGTGGAGTGCTGCGTCGCCATCTCGGCCGCCGGGACATGAGCGGTGGAAGCAGCGGGCGAGTCGCCGGGCTTGTCCCGGTGGTCTTCCTCCCCACGGCGGGGATCAACCCCGCCGCTCGCCGGATGATACGACCCCGTCGAAGTCCCCGGCACGGCGGTGCGGGATCGAGACGCAACGGGATCGGCGCCGCGCACCTCGGCGATTAAGTCGGCGAGATTCTGCCCCTCGATGAGCTGCATGGCGTAGTAATGCGTCCCGCGCTCGCAGCCGACCGCATAAACCGGGACGATGTTGGTGTGATGCAGCTGCGCCGCGGCCTGGGCTTCGTTTTTGAAGCGCTGAAGCTGCCGGGCGTCGAGCGCGGCCGCGAACGGCAGCACCTTGAGCGCGACGCGCCGCCCAAGCGACAGCTGGACCGCTTCATACACCACGCCCATGCCGCCACGGCCGATCTCGCGCACGATGTGAAAATCGCCGAGCGGCTCCACGGGAACCGGCACGTCCGCCGCCGGTCGAGCCGGGGCGGGCTGTGCCGCCGAAGCGGCGCCGTGGACCATGTCGAGCGCGTCCAGGTACGGCGTCAGGGCGCCGGCGAGGTCTGGATGTCGGCTCACGAACTCGGCGCGATCGGGACGGCGGCCGGCTTCCAGCTCCGCGAGATATTCCTTTGTCGCACGAATCAGGCGCGGGTCGTCTTCCGTTTCGGCTTCGAGGCGATCGGGCGTCGGATTCACGTCAGCCTCCCATGATCTGCCGCAGCCGGGCCAGGCCGCGCATCCAGAGCTTTTCCACGCTGTCCTGGCTGCGCCCCATGCGGCGGGCGACGTCCGGAAAAGACAGCCCCTCCAGGTGGCGCAGCACGAGGGCCTCCCGATAATCTTCCGGCAGCTGATCCAAGGCGTCGGCGAGAAGGACCCCTTGCTCCCGGCGCGCCGCCTGCTGACTCGGCGAGGACTGCGGCGAAATCAGGGCCCGGTCGAGCAGGACGGAAGATTGATCGAGAGCGTCGCGGATTTCGCGCTCCAAGCGCACGTCGCGGCCTTGGGTGCCGAGATAGCGGCGGAGCAAATCCGCCAGATTTGTCGCCAGAATCTGCCGCAGCCAGGCGACGAACTCGCCTTCGCTGCCGCCGCGGAAGCGGCCGAAATTGCGGTGCGCCTCCAGGAACGTCTCCTGAACGAGGTCGGATGCATCGACCTTGCCCTGCAGGCGCCGGCCGATCTGGACGCGCGCCAGCAGAGACAGGTAACGCCGATACAGCTCGAGCAATCGCCCCAGCGTCGCGGCGTCGCCGTCCTTTGCTTCGCGCAGCAGAATGTTCGGGTCTACGGTCATGTCCGCGGCCGTTGCACGGTCCTCCATCCGAATAGTCGCGGCCGGCGCCGGCTCACCGCCGGGCGACGCCTGCTTTATGCTACCGCTGGGCGCGAAGCGAGTCAGCCGATCTTGTAGGGTGGGTCGAGCGCCAGCGAGACCCACCAGGAGGGATGGAGTCGGCGCTGGTGGGTCT
>DATKHW010000683.1:0-11294 GCA_035546275.1 Gemmataceae bacterium | reverse complement strand
GGTGGTGCTCTTGGACACCATCGGTGAACTCGGCGCCGCGTGGGGCCTGGCGGATCTGGCCTTCGTCGGCGGCAGCCTGGACGGCCGGCGCGGCGGGCAGAACATGATCGAGCCGGCGGCCTATGGAGCGGCCGTGGTGTTCGGACCGCACGTCTGGAACTTCAAGGAACCGGCGCGTCGGCTGATCGAATGCGCTGCGGCGAGACAGGTGAACGACGCGGCGGAGCTGAGCGGCGTGATTCATGAGTTGCTGGACGATCCGGCGGAGCGAGCGCGGATGGGGTCGGCGGCGCGGGCGTTCGTACAACAGCAACAAGGGGCGACGGGCCGTACCGTCGAGTTGCTGGGCCAGCTGATTGAAGCGCGCCAGCGCCGGCCGAACGCGGCCTGATAGCCATGCGCCAGAGATTCAACGACAGGAAAGCCGTCCGCCATGTCCGCCGCCGACCGTGAAGATTGGACCCTCGAAGAACTCCAGTCGGAGGCCGAGGATTTTCGCGGCCGGCTCAATCGATTTCGCAAATCGCTCGGCCGCTTTTTCGTCGAGAAGCAGGAGCTGATCGACCTCATGGTCGTCGCCGCGGTCGCCCAGGAGCCATTGCTGCTCGTGGGGCCGCCCGGCGCCGCCAAGTCCGATCTCGTCCTCAAATTCAAGGACGCCCTCGGCCTCGGCGACGACGACTACTTCGAGTACATGCTGACGCGCTTCACGGAGCCGTCGGAGATCATCGGCCCGATCGACATCGGCCAGCTCCGCGAGGGCCGATACGTCCGCCGGGAGCAGGGCAAGCTGCCGACGGCCCGGCTCGCCTTCCTCGACGAGATCTTCAAGTCGAATTCGGCGATCCTGAATATCCTGCTTACCATCATCAATGAGCGCAAGTTCTACCAGGACGGCGCCCCACAGCCGGTCCGCCTCCGCGTTCTCTTCGCCGCCACCAACGAGACGCCCGAGCAAACGGAATTAGCCGCTCTCAAGGACCGCTTTTGTCTCAAGGCCGAGAGCCGATCGGTGCAGGAACAGCACTTCACCGAATTGATCGACTGCGGCTTGCAGTCCGAGGTCTTTCGGACGCTCAATCAGAAGCCGTGGATGGAAGGCCACTGCACGCTCGACGACGTTCTGAAAGCGAACCGCTATCTGATGCACCTCTTCGCCCGCCGTCATCGGCGACCCCCGGCGCCGCGGACCGGCGGCAAGGGAAGGGCGGACGGGGCCGAGGAGCAGAACGACCGCCAGGTCTTCTTCCCCGCCGAGGTCTTCGACGAGTTCCAGCGGTTGGTCAAGGTGCTGGTCCGCGAACACAAGATATTCATCAGCGACCGCAAATTGGTGAAGCTTTATAAACTGTTCCGGGTGCGCGCGTGGCTGCTCACCGGCGGCACGGTCAGCCGCGACGATCTGCGCTTGCTGGCGTATTTGGGCGAGTCGCAGCGCGAGATCCAACTGCTGCATGAGAAAGTGCCGCAGCTGCTCGGCCTGGCTTGACCACCTCTCCCGTTTTCCGCGTGCGCCCCCGTCGAAAGCCGGCTTGACAGTCGGCGGGTTGTCGGCTATTCCTCCCCCTCCCTTGAGCGAAAGTCGGATTGATTTCGGAATCACAGGGACCAACCCATGCAAGCGACGGATCGCTGCTTATTGCCGGGGCTGCGCTGCATCGGCGTTCTGCTGGGCGTGCTCCTGTGCGGCATGGCCTGCCTTGCCCAAACCGGGCCGGCGCCCACCGGCCGCGTCTTCGTCGCCGACGTGCTGGTTCAGGGCAACAAGCTGATTCCCACGCAGCAGATCATGGCCATGGTCAAGACGCGGGCCGGCGCGCTGTACAGTCCGGAAATGGTCCAGGAAGACGTGCGAACCCTGGTCGCCTCGCGCCAGTTCGCCAACGTCAAGGCGGACTACCGCGCCGAACCGGACGGCCGTATCACCGTCATCTTCACCGTCCAGGACCAGGCCAATTTGGTGCAGCACATCGTCTACAACGGCGCCAAGCACCTGGGCCGCACCGACGACGACATCAACAAAATCACCGGCCTGCACCTTGGCATGCCGCTCGACCCGGTTTCCAACCGGGCCGCTTGTCAGGCCATCATCCGCAAGCTCAACGAAGACGGCCGACCGTTCGCCAGCTGCGAGCTGGTTCGCGGCGACAAGCCCTCCGACAGCGACGTTATTTTCAACATCGGCGAGGGCCCGAAGGTCAAAATCACCGCCATCGACTTCGAGGGCAATACCTGGGAGCCGGCGTCCATACTCCAGACACACATCAACTCGAGCCACGCCATTGCCGGCATCGGCCTGTTTCTCGGCACACTCAATGAAGCAATGATCGACAACGACATCACCAAGCTCGAGGAGTATTACAAGGCCTTCGGTTACCTCGACGTCCATGTCTCGCGCGAGCTGCATTGGAACGAGGACGGCGAGACCGCGACGCTGATTTTCCACGTTCGGGAGGGCGTGCGCTTCCAGATCAAGGACCGGCCGCAGGTCACCGGGTCCACGGCCATCCCCGTCGAACAGCTGGAGCAGGAAGTGGGCGTTAAGCCCAATCAGTACTACAGCCAAGCCGACATCGACAAGGACCTCAATCGCATCAAGGACTACCTGGGCAAGCAGGGCTACGAAACGCGCGCCCAGGCCATTCCTGTGTTCGACAAAAACTCGCCTGGCGTGTGCACCGTCCAGTATGAAGTGGTGCAACGGCCGCCCGCCCGCGTGGGCCAGGTCATCATCATCAACAACGAGCGCACGCGGCAGAACGTCATCCTTCGTCAGGTGCCGTTTTATCCGGGGCAGGTCTTGAGCTACCCCGACCTGAACGTGGCCAAGCACGACCTGGAGCGCCTCGGCATTTTCAAGCCGGGAAGCGTGGAGGTGACCGCGGAGGACGATCCGGTAAACGCAGACAGCGATTTGAAGAACATCTTCGTCAAGGTAGAGGAGGACAACACCGGCAGCCTGCTGTTCGGCGTCGGCGTCAACTCCGACGCCGGCTTGACCGGCAGCATTGTCCTGAACGAACGCAATTTCGATATTACGCGCTTGCCGACCAGCATCGACGACTTGCTAAGCGGCAACGCCTTCCGCGGCGCCGGTCAGGAGTTCCGAATCGAGGCCGTGCCAGGAACGCAGCTGCAGCGCTACACCGCCAGCTGGCGCGAGCCGTTCCTATTCGACACGCAATTTAGCCTCGGCGTCAGCGCCTACTATTATGACCGCGTCTACAACGAGGATACGGAATCGCGCCTCGGTTCGCGCATCACGCTGGGTCGAAAGCTCGACAAATACTGGACCGCGTCGGCCAGCCTTCGCATCGAAAACGTCGGCATCAACAATCTGGAGGTGGGTGATCCGGTCGATTACACGAGCGTGGAAGGCAACAATTTCCTCCTCGGCTTTGGGGCGCATCTGACTTACGACGACCGCGACTCCGTACTGCGCGCGACGGAGGGCGGCGTGCTGGACCTTTCCTACGAGGAATGCACCGGCGCCTTCACCTTCCCGCTGGTGAACGTGGACTACAACAAGTACTTCACGGTCTGGCAACGGCCCGACGGCACCGGTCGGCAAGTGCTGGCCCTGCACAGCTCCGTGGGCTGGGCCGGCGACAACACGCCGGTTTATGAGCGGTTCTACGGCGGCGGTTTTCGCAGCATGCGCGGCTTCGAGTTCCGCGGCGTCGGCCCGGCCGTGGAGAACAACGGCGTCACCTACGAAGTCGGCGGCGACTTCATGCTGCTCAACAGCCTGGAATATCAGGTCCCGCTGGTCGCCAAGGACGCCATTTACGCCGTGGCCTTTGTGGACAGCGGCACGGTGGAATCGAACGTCGAAATCCGGGACTACCGCGTTTCCGCCGGCGTCGGCTTGCGCATCGTGGTGCCGATGCTGGGCCAGGTGCCGATCGCGCTGGACTTCGGCTTCCCGATCGTGAAAGGCCCGCTGGACCAGACGCAGATGTTCAGCTTCTGGCTGGGATTCTTCCGATAAAAACAGGGGACGCACGGAAGACACGGAAAGAAGACCCTGCTGCTCTTCTTTCCGTGTCTTCCGCAGTTAATCGCTTGCGCGAGGCATGTAGGCGAGGGGATGAATCGTCGTCCAGGGGTAGGGTTGGCCGTTGTAATAGTAGAAGGCGCCGTCCGGCGTGTAAATGACGCGCGGCTGCCAGCGGCCGAAGCGATCGACGCCGTAGTTCTCCCAGGCGGCGTATCTGCCGACGCGGCCCCACTGCGGATTCACGACGGTCACAGGCAAGGGAGGCGGCAGTATGGAATCGGTCGCGGCATCGCCGGCGACGGCGCTGACGGTCGAAAGAAGCAGGAAGCCGATCGCAATGAGTGCCGGCAAGCGCATGACACTGGACCTCCGGATGGTCGGTTATGAGGGACCCCGGCATTGTCGCATGAACCGGTCGATGGGCCTTCCATAAAAGGGACAGCGGCGGACAGAAAGGCGGCAGCGGCGGCGTCATATTCGGCAAGGGTGGATTCTCTGGCGCTCAAAAGACCGAAGGCTGCGTCCCGCTCGGCGAGCGGAACGCAGCCTCCTGTATTCCGGGATGGGACTGCCCGTGATTACTTGTTTTTGGCCTTCTGAGCAGCGGCCAGGTAAGTGGAGTTCGTGGGCGCCGCAATTGGCGAGTCCGGGCGCTCGCCGTAAGCCGGGTACGCGATTCTGCCGGCGATCTTCATCGGCGGCGATGCGGGCTTGCTGTCGATGGGCTGGGGTACGGCCGGTGGGTCGCCGCTGGGCATGGGCAGCGGAATGCGCGGGCCGCCGTCGTAGGGGAACGTCGATTGGTCGGCCGGCGGCATGACCGGGCCGGGCAGCGGCGCCGGCAGCGTTTCGGCGCCGGAGCTTTGCACAGCCGCGCCGCGGGTGATGCTCAAATTGACGTAGGGCGCCGAGACGCCGACGCCGGCGCTGGAATAGAGGCATGGATCGCTGTAGTACACCGGCGCCGAATAGATCGGCGCTCCGTAGTAGTACGACGGCCCGTAATAGCCGCCATAATAATACGGGTATCCGCCGTACCCGCCGCGCCCGTACCAGCCGCGGTAGCCGTACCAACCGCGATAGCCATACCAGCCGCGGTAATAGCCGCCGCGATAGCCGTAGAAGCCCCGATAGGAGCCGCCTCGGTAACCGTAGAAGCCACGATACCCGCCGCGATACCCGCCGCGGTAGCCGCCGTAATAGCGCACGTCGGTGACGTCGGCGGATTGGCCGTGATCCACTAAACTCAGCAGCGGCGCATCGGCCGCCCCCTTCGGGAGGCTCAGCTTCTGCGTGTCGCCGGCCCGGAGCGGCAGCGCAAAGATCGCCGCGCCCGCCGCCGCAAGCACACCTGCCATGAACTCTCTGCCGAGCATGTTTTGCCCTCCGACAAGATGGGATGGACTCACCGCGCCGAATCCTGGAACGGCGAAATCCGCTGGCGTGCCGTCGGAGCAGATTGTATGCGCCGGGGTGGGAGAACGTCAATCACCCGCGTCAAGCCTCCGTCGGTGGATGGGGCGGGGCCGTCGCTAAGGCCTACGCCGCACCGTAAAGCTCCTCATACTTCCGCCGCAGCGCCGCCGCCAGCGGCCGCGGGTCCGGCCGCGCGCCGCTCGCTTCTTCGACAAGCCGTGCCGTGGGAAAGCGACCGCCCGGCGAATAAAATCGTTCACGCAGCCAGCCAAGCAATGCGGAAAAGTCGCCGCGCGCGAAAGCACGGTCCACGCCGCCGAGATCGGTTTCCGCCCGCGCGAACAGTTGGGCGGCAATGACATTGCCGAGCGTGTACGTCGGAAAATAGCCGATCAGCCCCGCCGCCCAGTGGCCGTCCTGCAAACATCCCTCGGCGTCATTTGCCGGCGCAACGCCCAGCAGCCGGCGATACGCCTCGTTCCACGCGGCCGGCAGCTCGGCGGGTCGCAGGTCGCCGGCAATCAGCGCCCGCTCCAGCTGGAACCGCGCCAGGATGTGGAGGTCATAGGTCACCTCGTCGGCGCGCACCCGGATCAGCGACGGCCCCACCGCGTTGACCGCGAAGTGAAACTCCGCCATGCCGACGTCCCCCAGCGCCGAAGGGAAAGCTTGGCGCGCCAGTGGATAGAAATGCTCCCAGAAGGCTCGCCGGCGTCCGACCACGTTCTCCCACAGCCGGGCCTGCGACTCATGGGCGCCCAGGGACGGCGCTTCGCCGACGGGAAGCCCGTACAATGATGGATCGAGCGCTTGCTCGTACAGGCCGTGGCCGGCCTCGTGCAGGGCGCTGAAAAAGGCGTCACCGAAATCGCGCGGGCTGTAGCGCGTCGTAATGCGGCAGTCGCCGGGGCCCATGACCGCGAAAAACGGATGCGTCGTGTCGTCGAGCCGGCCGCGGCGAAAGTCGAAGCCGAGCGCGACGGCCGCAGCCTCGCCGAACGCGCGCTGACGTTCCACCGGATAGTCGCGGCGCAAGACGGCCGGATTCGGCCGGCGCGGGGCCGCCGCCAGAACTCCGGCCAATTCCAACAAATCCTTACTGAGAACGGCGAATAACGGCTCCAGACCGCGCGCCGTCGCTCCGGGTTCGTATTCGTCGAGGAGAGCGTCGTACAGTTCCGCGGCCCCGCCGATCGCCTCGGCCTCGCGCCGCTTCAGGACGGTCACCCGTTCCAGCCACGGCCGAAAGCGAGCGAAATCGGCGTCGCGGCGGGCCGCCGCCCACTCGGCCTGGGCCAGCGACGTGACGCGCGCCGTCTCCTCCACGAGGGGCCGCGGCAACCGTGTCAGCCGGCCGTACTGCCGCCGCCACTCGCGCACATTCACGGCCGCATCCGACAGAGGATCGCTTGTGAGATCGGATTGATCCACATAACCCAGGCGTTCGCCGATGCGCGGGTCGGTCGCTTTTTCGTGCTCCAGACCCGCAAGATACGCCAGCTGCTCGGCCCGGTGCGCCGCGCCGCCCGGGGGCATGTAGGTCTCCTCGTCCCACGCCAGCAGGGCGATGCATGAAGCCAGCAGCGCCCGCTCCCGGGCCAGCCGGATCAGTTCCTCATAGGCCGCTTTTGCTTGCATGGACGCTCCTTGCGACCATTGTAGGACCGCGCCGCCGCTTGCGTCCGGCGGGCGCCGTGTGCCCAATATGCAGGCAACGAGCGCAAGCATCCGTCGGCTGCCGGTTTCGCCGTCTCGCTTCAAGCGCTGGGCACGGAATAGCTTGCGTCTCCCTTGACGGCGCAGGCTGCACCGGGTACGCAAATTGCACTGGAGCGCAGTTTCATCGCAGCCGAAAACAGCCGCGCTTCCGCTGCGGGAATGCGTTATTATCCCCGCGTTCCTTTCCTCCCGACAAGGAAGGTAGGTTATGTTGGTGCAAAGCCAGCAAGCGGGCCGGCAGGCTCAGTCAATGGACGGCCAGGCCGCTCCGCTCTTCGCCGGCTACCGCCCCCATGCCACGGCCTGGGACGAGTTGTTCGCCGAGGCCGGCCGGCCCCATTCCCACACGCGACTCATCGTCGAGCGCCTCGGACGCTTGCTGCCGGCCGAGTTCCAGCTGCGCCGGGCCAGCGCCGACCTTGCCTTCGTCAATCAGGGCGTCACCTTTTCCGTCTATTCGGATCGCCGCGGGGTCGAGAAGATATTCCCCTTTGATCTTGTGCCCCGGCCCATCGCCGCCGCGGAATGGCAAGCAGTGGAAGCCGGCCTGCTCCAGCGTATCCACGCCCTCAACCTGTTCCTGCACGACGTGTACCACGAGCGCCGCATTCTCCGTGAGGGCGTCGTGCCAGAGGAGTTGGTGGTTAAGTCGAAATGCTACCGGCCGGAGATGATGGGATTCGACCCGCCCGGCGGCCAGTACATTCACGTCGTCGGCACCGACTTGGTCCGCGACGAGAAGGGCCAGTTCCTCGTATTGGAGGACAATGGTCGCTGCCCGTCCGGCGTCAGCTACGTGCTGGAAAACCGCGTCGTGATGAAGAAGGTGTTCCCGGAGCTGTTTCAGCATTGCCGCGTTCGTCGCGTCGAGGACTATCCCCATCGGCTGCGCGACGCACTCTGCTCGGTCGCTCCGATCGGGGCCGGCGATCCGCCCTGCGTCGTCGTGCTGTCGCCGGGACCGTACAATTCCGCCTATTTCGAGCATAGCTTCCTCGCTCGCCACATGGGAATTGAGCTGGTGCTGGGGCAGGACCTTTTCGTCCACGACGACAAGGTCTTCCTCAAGACGACGCGCGGGCCGCAGAAGGTGGATGTCATCTATCGCCGCGTGGACGACGATTTCCTCGACCCCAAGGCGTTCCGGTCCGACAGTTTGCTCGGCGTCCCCGGCCTCTTCGGCGCCTACCGGGCCGGCAACGTCACGCTGGCCAACGCGGTCGGAACCGGCGTCGCCGACGACAAGGCCATTTACCCCTTCGTGGAGAACATGATTCGCTTTTACCTGTCCGAGGAGCCGCTGCTGCACAACGTGCCGACGTATATCTGCGCCCGGCCGAACGATCGGGCCTATGTCCTGCAGCATCTGCACGAGCTGGTGGTCAAGGCGGCCAACGAGTCGGGCGGCTACGGCATGCTCATGGGGCCGTTCGCCTCCGCGAAGGAGCGCTCCGACTTCAAGGAGAAGATCACGCACGACCCGCGCAACTACATCGCCCAGCCGCTGGTGACGCTGTCGGCCTGCCCGACGTGGACCGAGGAAGGGCCGGCGCCGCGACACGTCGATCTGCGGCCGTACATCGTCAGCGGCCGATCCACCTGGGTGCTGCCTGGCGGGCTGACGCGGACGGCCCTCGTCAAGGGATCGCTGGTCGTCAACTCCAGCCAGGGCGGCGGCAGCAAGGACACCTGGGTAATGGAGGCGAAAAACTAATGCAGAAGTTAGAATGCAGAATGCAGAATGAAAGATAAAATGCTTCGATTCTGCATTCTGACTTCTGCATTGGATTCGGAGGCGGGAAGATGATTTCACGGGTCGCCGAACACTGTTTCTGGCTGAGCCGCTACCTGGAGCGGGCCGAGAACACCGCCCGCGTCCTGGAAGTCAACCGGACGGTGCTGCTGGACCTGGAGGCGCCGATCGACCAGCAATGGCGGCCGCTGCTCATCATCAGCGGCGTTCATGACATGCCCGGTGAGCCGGACGGCGAACGTGTGCAGCATTACCTGACCTGGGAAGCCGCCAATCTCAGCAGCGTCGTTTCCTCGCTGTCGGCGGCGCGCGAGAACGCTCGCATCATCCGCGAAGTCGTCAGCGCGGACATGTGGGAGCGGCTGAATTACTACCATCTGTGGCTGCAAGGGCCGACGGCGCACGGTCTGTACGAGAACAACCGCAGCGAGTTCTACAATCAAATCAAGCGCATCAACCAGCTGGTCCACGGCATCGCCGAGGGCACGATGTCGCACGGCGAGGCGTGGGAATTCTTCCGCCTGGGCAAGTACCTGGAACGCGCCTGTCAGACAGCTCGCATTCTCGATGTAAAATATCACATTCTGCTGCCGACGACGCAGCAGGTCGGCACCCCCGTCGATCAGGCGCACTGGGTGGCCATCCTCGCCAGCTGCTCCGGTTATGAGCCCTACCACAAGCAGCGGGCCGCGCCGCCGGAACCGAGCGTATCGGTGGCGGATTTCCTCATTTACGATCCGCTGTTTCCCCGATCGGTGCGTTATTGCCTGCGCGAGTGCTGTGCGGCGGCGCGTGCGATCTCCGGCCGGCCCGGAGACCCCGTGGAACAGGCGGTGCAGGACTTGAGCGATTGGCTGGACGCGAAGGGCGTCGAGGAGCTGATCCAAGAGGGGCTGCACGAATCCCTGACGCATGTGGTGGACAGCGTCCACGGCGTGGGGGATGCGGTGGATCGGACCTATTTCGACGTTGGACCGCAGACGCCGCCAGCTCCCGCGCCAGCCGGAGCGGCGCCGCCCAAGGAGGCGGCTGCACCGTGTCAGTGCGCAGCCGCGGGCTGAGCCTGGGACGCCTGCTCGCGCGGCGTTGCGTCCTTGACTTCCACCTCCACACGGAGGGTTTCGGCCGCCGGCGTGTAGAGCGTGCCGGCCGTGGGGGCTGTGTCGCGGTAATGACGGCCGTAGGCGACGCGGACATGGTCGGTGCGCGGCAAGACGCCGTTGGTGGGATCGAAGGCCTTCCAGCCGATGTTGGGGATGTAGAGTTGCACCCAGGCGTGCGAAGCGTCGGACCGCGCCCGACTCTCGCCGGTGTTGCCGGTGTAAATGTAGCCGCAGACGTAGCGGGCCGGGATGCCGAGCAAGCGCGCCATCGTGATGAAAATGTTGGCGAAATCCTGGCAGACGCCCTTCTTGTTGGCGAAGACCTGATACGGGGTGGTTTCCAGCGACGTGCTGCCGGGGAGGTATTGAAACTCGCGGAAGAGGGTCAGGTTGCCGTCAAACAGAGTCTCCATGAGGTCGCGGTTGTTGCGCTCCACGAATGACATGGCATAGTCGTATAGCTCCACGAGCTGCGTTTCCGGCAGCTCCGGCGGCGTTAGATAAGGCTGGAGCATCTTCAGCTCCCACGGCATCCACGCCAGGGGAAACGACGGCCGGATCGGCAGACCGGCGAAGGCGAACGGATCGACGTCGAGCAGCTCGACCGTAGACTCGGCGGTGATGGTCAGCTCGGTGTAGGGCCGGTCGATCTCAAAGCGGGCCGTCATATTGCCGAAGACGTCCTCGTATTCGATGAGCGGGACTTCGGGCGCGACGGTCAGCCGAGAGCTGGATACGGTCTGCTTGCCGTTCTGCATCGGCCGCAGGTGCAGCCGGTGGCGGCTCCGCTGAATGGGGCGGTCGTACTGGTAGTGCGTCGCATGGCGGACGAACAAGCGCCGAACGCCGGCCGGCGGTTGCTGCTGGGGGGGCATTCAATCGTCCCTTGGCGCAAGGTTGTCCGGGCGGCCGCGCCGCCCCGCGGTTTACCAAGCAATCGTTGTGCCGACCAGCCTGTGGTGGATCCCATTGTCTTGACCAAAAAAGTGCGTCCGTTCAGTACAGTATCGGCTATGGATTCAGTTCCATATTCCCACGTCCACCAATCCGGTCTGCCCCCAAGCGTTCTTGGTCGCAGCGCAGGCCCTTCTCCCCGGCTGAGGGTCTGCGGTGCGAACAAGAACGCTCACCTCGGATCGTCCCTTGGTCCCCGGCCGTCAACCCCGGTACACCTCCCAGGGCGTCCGATTGCCCGGCGCTTGGTGGGGGCGTTCCTCGTTGCAGAACGTGAAGCACCGATCCAGCCGTCGCTCCAACTCGGGCGCGGCCTCGTAGCCCCGCAGGTACACGTCCTCGTACTTCA
>DATKHW010000682.1:0-8600 GCA_035546275.1 Gemmataceae bacterium | reverse complement strand
CACGCTGAAGGAAGGGGACCGCATCCCGGTCGGTGACGTCGAGGTGGAAGTCTGGCACACTCCCGGGCACACGGCCGGGCAGCTCAGCTTCAAGCTGGGGAATCTCCTCTTCAGCGGCGACAACATCTACAAGGATAGCTGCGTCGGCGTCATCGACGCCCATCACGGATCGAACATCCCCGAATTCATCCAGTCGCTGCGGCGCATCGACCGCGACGACGCCGAGTTCCTGCTGCCCAGCCACGGCCCCGTCTTCCGCCGCGACCCGGCGATCTTGCAGAAGGCGATCGACCGGCTGACGCAGTACCAGTACATGGCCGATTTCGGCACATGCGCCAAAAGTTGGCCGCTGCTGGACGAGTGGGAAAAGGATGTGAACGAGGGGCGGATACCGGATTTCGGCGGCTGACGCCCGCCCCTTCGCGGAAGAAAGTTCGCGCCGCCGTGGCACCCGGACGCCTGAGACGGACATAAGGTGGGTGGAACCCCGGACGACGCCCGAAGGGCGGCGGCGGGGCGAACCGGAATACCCACGCCCGCGAGGCGCAGCCATGTCCGTAACCGATGACATCATCCAGAAACTCAAGGAGAGAGAATGGGAGGACTTGTCGCCGCCGGAACTTATGGCCGAGCGGACCAACATGACCGCCCTCAAGGCGATTGTCCCCGCGCTCCGCCCTAACTTGCAGAACCAGCAGCATAATGAACTCAACGGGCCCAGCGGTCACGCCGGGGACGAGTTGGCCAAACGCATGTTCAACCACTACCTCGACGACGCCGGGCAGCTCTTCGTTCTGACCTTGGATGACATGAAGTCCATGAACACCAAGGACCCACGCATGGCGCCGCAGGGCGGCATCGACATCCGCAAATCGGACACGAACACCGTGAACTCCGCCTTCGCCGCGATGTGCGAAGGCGATCTCGTTCGGCTCGCCACAGGATTACAGCGGCAGCATGCTTTGGGGCTGAGACGACGGCGCCTTTTCCAGCTACACGATCAACTACGCGGGCACGATCACGGCGGCGGGCGGCGCAAGTACGTGGAAGGGGACGGTCGATTTCTACGACTGGTTCGACCTGGACCCCCGCTGGGGCTGGTCGCCGTCCAACAAGCGGGGCCGGACCCGCGGCGGGGAGCGCAAGACCCGCATCGGCTTCGTCCTGAATCTGGGGACGGAGTTCGATATGAAAAGCCCGAAGGCCAACGCGTCGCAGGGCGAGAAGGATGCCGCCCTCACCTTCGACGGCACAGCCGTGCCCGGTTCGACCCCCAAGCCGTGAAAGGAGCCCCGCCCAGGCTCGCCGGCATCGCCTTCGCAGGCCTAGCCGGGGAGAAAGGCCGCCGGATCATGGGACCGACTCGCCGACCGCCTCCCGCCGCCCGGCGCTAATCTTCCTTCTTCATCGCCGAGATCCACTGCCGCAGCATCCGCACCGCCTCCTCATCCACCCGCGCCGTCGCCAGCGGCGGCATCTGGTCCGGGCCGCGCCGCGAGATGCGTTGCAGCAGCACCGACCGATCCGGCTCGCCCGGCGCGATTAGAACTGGATCGGCGATCCCGAATGTCTGGTGTTGTGGCTTTGCTCCGTATAGGTGGGCGTCCTTTTTCGGAGTGGTAAAGTCCAGATCCATGAGAGAATTGCCGCCGCCGGCCAGGACGTGGCACTGGGCGCAGTTGGACTGCAAGTAGGAGCGGGCGCGCAGGTCGAGGTCGGCGTTGCGGTCCCCGGGGTCGGCCAAGCGGCGGTATTCGCCGGGGCGCTTTGGCAGCAGCGTCGTGTACGCCTCGTCCTTCCGCAAGCGGTCCTCCAACGGCCGCAGCAAATCGGGCGGCGCCGGAGCTGCGTCATACACCGCCGACAGCCCCCGGCCGGCGGCGGCGAGCGCTCCTCGAACTGGAGGCGGCGTCAGAAGGCGAGGCGCTACGATCGCGTCCGTGGTCGCTTTCGCCGCAACGCCGCCGAGGCCCAGCCAATCGGCGACGCGTCGTTTGATTTCCTCTATGTGGTCGGCGTCGCTGACCTTGAAGACGCCAAGGTGCTCCAGCGTCCGCAGCTGCTCGTCCCGAACGCCGTGCGGGTATTCGTGGATCTTGTTCATCTGCATTTCCGTCAGGCCCAGCACCCAGTTGGCCGCTCGGCTGTGGCACACCATGCACTCCGCCCGGCTGGGGTAGTGCCAGGTCTGCTTGCGCACACGACCAAGGTCGCGGACTTCGTAAGTCCGGTCGAGTCCTGCCGCAGGGACCAGGTCGGCATCGGTTTGCTCGTCGTTCCACAAGTAGGAATAGCCGTACCACTGCCCGTCCCGCCGGGTCAGCAGCCGCGTCTCGATCCGCCGCTTGTCGGCGGCGTCGGCTGCGTCCAGCGAAAACGTCTTTACCAGCACCGTGGCATCCGGGAAGTTCCAGCCGCGATAGGTCGTGAATTCGATCTGGGCGTCGCCGGGCAGACCGATGTAACGCTCCTTGGTCGCTCCGTCGGACCACAAGGGCGCGTTCACGTCGTAGGGGATCAGGCCGGGAGCGACGACATGTCCCTTGACGGAGGTGAAAATTCCAGTTTCGCTCAGCCGCGTTGGGAATTTCGGCGGATTCTCGTCCTTCGGCGTCGGTTCCAGTGTGTAAAGGCCGCCGGCGTGGTCCACGATCAGCAGCTCGCCGTCGGGGTCGAGGCCGAAGCCGACGATCTGCAAACGCGAGTCCGTCAGTTCGCGGTCCGACAAAGTCTTCATTCCGTCGTGCCGGGCCGCCCAGATCTCGCCGGTCGAATAATCGCCGTAGATGTAGCTGCCGTCGAGGTCGGGGTATTTCTTGCCGTAGTAGACGACGCCGCCGGTCAGCGAACGGAACTCGGAATGGTGGTGCTCCACGGCCGGCGTCACGATCGGGTCGGGGCCGCGCTGCCGCTGCGGCTGAAACGGGTGGCTCCCCTCCATGACGCTCCAACCGGCGTTGTCCCCTTTGTGGACGACGTAGGCCTGCTCCCATAAATCCTGGCCGTTCTGCGCAACCCACAGCGCCCCGGTCTTCTTGTCGAACGTCATCCGCCACGGGTTGCGGAAACCATAGGCCCACGTCTCCGGCGCCGTCCCCTTACGGTCCACGAAGGGGTTGTCCTTCGGCACGGAGTACGATTTGCCGTCGGCGGGATGGTCCACGTCGAACCGCAGCACTTTTGCTGTCAGGTGGGCTAATTCTTGGCCGCGCAGGTCGCCGTCTGAGTCGCTGGTGCCGTCGCCCGAAGTGACGTACAGATACCCGTCGGGGCCGAATTCCAGGTCGGCCCCGTTGTGGCCGTTCGACGCCCATTCGAGGATCACTACCTCGGACTTCGGATCGCAGCGATATGGCGGCTTGCGCGCGACCGTAAAACGAGATATGCGGTCCAGCTTCACCTTTTCCCCGTCGGGCCCATTGCTGCCAACGTAGATGTAGCCGTTTTTGGTATAGTCGGGGTGAAAGGCGACGCCGTAGGCGATGCGGTTCATGTCGAGAAACGGCTGGGCTTTGTCCTCGGTTGGATCGTTCTTGAGGCGGAACAAATGGCCGGGGCCTTCGTAGCCGCCGTCGTGGGCGAGGACGATCATGTCGTCAGTGCCCGGTTCGGTTTTGACATAGAGCGGCTGATTAAACGTCAGTTTCGGGAAGGCTCGAACGACGTGGAACGGTGGGGGCGGGTTCGGCGAGCCGACGACGTGCGAGTGAGTCCACGGAATGCGATGGTCGATTCCGTAAGGAGGCTCGGCGGGGTCCGCTGTCGTCAAGTTGGCGCCGCCAATGAAGCCGATAAAGAATACAGCCAAAAATCGCAATCGCTGCATGACGCCGTCCCTCGTGTCGATCGCCGGAGTGTCGTCCGGCTATCGAAACTAGGGTGCGGCGCGGCGCCTGTCAATGCAAAAGCCCCGCGAGCAAGCGCTCGCGGGGCTTTTGTTCGGGGCTTGGTTCGATTGGCCGTTACGGCACACGCGGGGACGTCGAAGGCGTCGTGGATGGCGTCGTCGGCGCCGGCGCCGCAGAGGCCTGCGGCGAGGCGCTGTAGTCGAAGGTCACCAGGGCCTGCTGCAACGTCCAGTAGGCGCCGTCGTCTCCCGGCGCCGCGGGGGCGAATTGCAGGCCCTTGGTCTTCATGTAGTCCACCAGCTCCGCGACGTTCTTGGCGCTGAAGTTGTTGTTGAAATTGGCAACGGCGTTTTCATCCTCAAGCGCTCGGATCGTGCTATCCAGCTGCGTGAGATAGCTGCTCGCCGCGATGTAATCGGTCGGCGACATCTCGGACTTACCCAGCTGCGCTCGCAGCTGGTTGAGATCCCCGTGGAGGTCGGTGATCGTACCTTCGTTGGGACGGTTGGAGCTGGTCAGCGCGGAAAGAGCGCTGCCCAAGCGCTCGGTTAGTTGATTGCGTGCTCCATCGAAATCCGAGGCCAACAAGCCTTGCGGCCAATGCAGCTTGCCGTCGTGTTTAAACGCCTTGAGCAGGCCGAGACTGGCGCCAACTTTCATGGGGCTGGTGACGTTGATGCGATCCAGCACGTCATCGGGGATGGGCACATTCTGCCCCTTGCCCACCGTGGGATCGCTCGTCAGGTGGTTAAGCAGGTCATTCAGCGTGCGTGCGGAAACGACATCGGTGATGGGCGGTTGGTGGCGCGCCCATTCGAGGTTACGCGCCAGCTCCTGCTGCCGCAACTGCTCCGTCGTCGGCAGCAGACCCTGCTCGTAACGGGCCTCGTCGATCAGCCGACGGCGGTAATCGATGCGCGATTCATCGGCCTGCGTCTGCGTCAGGCGAGCCTTCTGGTTCGCCATCTCAAATTGTCCGTATGCGTTGATGACATCCGCCGTGCCGCTCAGGAAGCCGTAGCTGGGGTCGTAATACGGAGGATAGTAGCCGCCGTAGCCGCCGTACCCGCCCGCGGGCGTGGTCGTCAGCGAGCTGGCGTCGTAGCCCGTACCGCTCGTCGTCAGCGTGGGGCTGTACGGATAGCCACCTGCCATCGCACCATATCCTGTGAGTGCGGCGGGGTACAAGGACCCCATATAGGGGCTGTAGGGGGCGGAATTCATGATCGGGGACGGATACGGATTGTATCCGTAGACCCAGGGCGGTATCTGATTTATGGTCCGTCCCAGGATCGCGGCGTTGTAGAGGTTGCTGTATTGCTGGATTCCCGGCGTCACATTAAAGGCGGGGTTGAAGAATGTCGGTGTACCGCCCCTTGAGTTGGATGGCGTCCCGTTGGGCAATCGGACCTGCGCCTGCACAGCCGATGCGCCAAGCAGGATAGCGCATGACAGCAACACCGCTCCCCACCGCCACATAGTGTTCTTCATGGCCGTTCTCCCGGGTTCGCTGGTTTCACCTCGCCCGGCGCGAACACCAAAACGAGGCCTGCACCCAAACCCGACCATCGCGGTCGGCTCTTCCCTTACTGCACATTTTACGCCGAACCTCGGCTAAATCAAGCCGACGGCCAACGTGAACAGGCGGCCAGTAACAGTGGTTGTGCGGGCTGATTAATGAGCGGCGGCGGCAATGCGGACCTGAAACGCCTTGACGCGCTCCGACGACGGTTCGAGTTCGGCAAGCCGAGCCGTCCACGGTCCGGCCTCCTCTGCTTGGTCGTGACGGAGCAAGCCGTCGATCAGGTAGCCCAGATACTCGGGATTCTGTTTATCCACGGTCATTAGATGGCCGAGCAGCTCGCGCGCCTCCGGCCATCGAGCGTCGGCTTCATACAGCTGGGCCAGGCGGAACTCTTCATCCGGCGGCAGCGGGGCGGCTTTGCTCTCGTCGTCCAATCCGCGCAAGGCCTCCGCCCGCCCCGCCGGCCGGCTGCCAATGACGAACCAGCGTGCACGGCGGGTCGCGGGATCATCGCTGGGACCGGGTCCGGCGGCCAGAAGCGCCATCGCCTCTGCATACTTGCCATCGTATCCAGTCGACGCCAGGACCATCGCCAGTTCGCGCCTCGCCCACGCCAGGTCGGACGCTGATAAATCCTTGCCGGAGTTGAGAAGGCGGCGCAGCACGGCCTCCGCTTGCGCTGGGCGATTAAGCCGCAGATGGAACGCCGCGACGCGCACAAGCGTCGGACCGTCATTGGGCCGTTGCGCCAGCGCATCCTCATAGAATTGTGCCGCCCTGTCCAGCCGGCCGGCCGCCTCGTAGCACACTGCCAGCGGCAACGCAGCGTAACGCGGCGGCAGCGACGTCCTCAGGTCTTCGACGGCAGATTCTGCTTCTTGGGTTCGCCTCCGCTGCACAAGATGCTCCGCCAGCGCGGCGGTGGCGTCCCAGCCGGCGTCCGGGAAATGCACCGCGCGACGGAGTTCGATTTCCGCCTCATCCGGGCGGGCGGCGTCGGCCAAGATTCGGCCCAGCCAGACATGGTAGGCATACCCGTCCACGGCCGGCGCCGCCTGCCGCGCTAACTCCACGGCCCGCTCGCCGTTGTGAGCTTGCAGAGCAATCTCGGCGGCCTGCCGGGCCACGGCGCCGCTGAAGACCATCCGTTCCTGCAACTCACGCAGCACCTGGTCGGCCGCGTCCCATCGGCCGCACTCAACTAACAGATGGACAAGCGATTGCGCCACGTCCGGCCGTCGCTCGCCCAGGTCGAATGCTCGCTGGAATGCGTCCAGCGCGGCGGCGGAATCGCCGTCCAGTTCGGCCAACCGCGCTTGCAGCAACGCCGCGCGGGACCACTCCGGCCGCTGTCGAGTCAGCTTGTTCAGCAGCTCCTTCGCGTAGGTAAGGTCCGAACGATCGCCGCGATAGGCGCGGGCCGCCAGGCGCACCGCCCGGCCATACTGCGCCCAGGCGCCGTCGTCGCCCTCCAGCCGCGCCACATCGGCCAAGACGCCGTTGACCAGACCGTCGTCCTCGCTCGGCAGCAGCGCTTCCAGCAGCAGCACCCGGGCGCTCAGATCCGAGGCCGGCTCGGCGGCCAAACGACGACAAAGGCGATCGCCGTCCGCCATTTTGCCGAGCCGGTAATACGCCGTCGCCAAGCGGCACAGCAGCAGGGTGCGATCCGCGGCCGGCCAGCCGTCCAAGCCCTCTTCGAGATCGCTCAAGCGTTGTATGGAGATCGCATCGCCGGCCGCCTCGACGATTTGCAGCACCGTCAGTCGAAACTCGACATGGTCGCCGAGGCGGCGCCGAGCATCGTCCAAAAGGCTCAACGCCCTGGCGCCGTCCCCACGCCGGGCGGCGTCGCGGGCGGAAGCGGTCCAGGCGTCGGCGTCATCCGGGTGCGCCAGCCGGGCCTGCTCCAGCAAGACCGCAGCCTGCTCGTCGTCGCCACGCGTCTGCAGCACCACCGCACGCAGCCTTGCCGCCTCCGCCGTCGCACCGCAGCGGTCGATGGCTCGGTCTACCTCGGCCCACTCCTGCCGACTGCGCGGCAGCGCCTGATTGTGCAGCAGCAGGGCTCGCGCCAGCAGCGGCAGCGCTTCGTCGGATGCGTGCGGCAGCAGCGCGGTTCGCCGCAGACTGTCCAGCGCTTCGTCGGTTCGGCCCGCGTCCAGCAGCGCCGCTCCAAGGGCCGCGCCCGCCGGCGCCGACCATGGAGCCAAGTCGGCCGCTTGACGCAGAACAGCCAACCGGCGGTCGCCGTCGCCGAGCCGCTCGCAGCACTTCCCCAAACACAATAGGGTCCGCACGGCTTGATTCACAGTCATAACGGATGTGTGAATGGAATCCTGCAAAGCGTGCTCCGCCTCGCTCCACTGGCCATTATGCATCCGCAAGCGTGCGACCAGATAATCGGCCGCGCCGATCGAGCCGTCGCGCCGCTCCTCGGCCGCCAAGGCTTCCACGGCCGCCGTGTCGCCCAGTTTCAGCCGAGCCTCGGCCAGATAATCGATGAGTTCCGACTGGTCGGGGGCCGGTTTCTTGTCCTTCAGGGCTTCGCGTTCCTCCTCCAAACACTCGGCGGCTTCCATTGGTCGGTCCGCCTGTAACAGCAACTCGGCAAGGGCCAGGCGTAGGTCCATGTCGGCGGGATGGTGCTTTAGGCCCTGCTTCAGCGCAGCCCGGGCGTCGTCCATGCGGCCGCGGCGAGCCGCCAGGTCGGCCGTGGTCAGCCGGACGCGCGCATCCTCCGGCGCCAACTCGCGCGCCTGGGCGGCATCCCGTTCGGCGCCGTCCAGCGCATCGCCGGCCATCCGATAGACGGCCCGCTCCAGGTAGGCGTCCGCGGCCCTATCGTTGGCTGCGATCAGGTCGTCCATCATCTGGTCAGCGTCCGATTCGCGGGCCAGCGGGCCGCGCAGCAACCGGGCCAAGCGAGCGTAAGCGCCGATCCGATGTGGGGCCAGGCCCACGGCCTTGCGGTAAGCCGCCTCCGCTTTGTCCCAATCGCTGAGGGCTTCCTCGCATTGCCCGAGCAGGTCTTGCACATCGGCGTCGTCCGGCTGGTAATGGGCGAGCAGCGTCAGGTGATCGCTCGCGCGGCCGAAGTCTCCTCGACTCATCGCCAGATCGATGGCCGCCCGGCGGAGGCCGTTGCGCTTCGGTTCGCGCGCCAACGCCTGCTCGTACAGCGATAGGACTTGGTCTTTTTGTTCCGGCCCGCTGGCCTGCCGGTC
>DATKHW010000681.1:0-8503 GCA_035546275.1 Gemmataceae bacterium | reverse complement strand
GCCAGAGCGGTACTCCGCGGCGTCGCAGGAAGGGTCGCCGTACCATTTGCTCTCGAAAAAGTTGGTGAACGTCTGAAAGACCGCATGGAGCGCCGGCGGCGCCTGGGGCGCCAGGCGCACTTGCTGGACGTATTCGCCGTTGGTTCGCGTTCGCTCATAGCGCAAAAGCTGCCGGCTGTGCAAGAGCGACAGCACCGCATGGTAAAGCGAGCGCACCGCGTCACGGTATCGCTCCTTGCGGGCCAGCTCGTCGGCCTCGCGCCACAGCTCGGCGGCCGGCCGATCGATCGGCAGCGGTTCCTGCACTTCGGCCGTGCGCCGCACGGCCTTGACCGGACCGGTCGACTCCTTCATCGCCGCCGGCTGCTTGCGGCGATAGGCGATGAACATGACCGTGCCCACCACGACAACGGCCAACGTTAATCCGATCGTCAGGATCAGCAGGATCGGGCCGCAGCCGGATACCCCCAAGCCCGCGGGCGCCGCCCCGCCTTGCTGGTCGTCCTGGTCGTCCGATTTCTTCTTGTCTTTTTTGTTCTCTTGATCCTCCGTTTTGCTCTGGTCCTGCTTCTGTTCCGTTTCGTTGGAAGGCTGCGCCGCAGGCCGTTTGCCCCCCGATTGCTCCAGACGCTTTTTGAGGTCGTCCTTGGAGGTGTTCGGGGCGCCGCCTTGCTCGTGGGGGTACGTGTCCTCCAGCAGAGCCAGGCGTTCGTCCAGCCGGCCCAGCACGAGAAGGGCGTCTCCCTGCGATCGGTCGGCGAAACCCTCGATCGCCTCCTCGAACCAATCCAGCTGCACGCCGGCGCGGCCCAGTCGGCCGGCCGTGTCGTTCAGCTCGCTCTGCCAGCGACGGCCGTTATAGGGCGCCTCTTTTCCGGCTTGCAGGGCGATGCGCTCCACGTTCAGCCGGGCGGCGTGGACGGCGTCATAGGTCGCATCCGCCCGGACCGGCGCCGCCGTCAGCCACACGAGGCCGAGCAGCACCGCCAGCGCTCCGACGCGCTTCCGCTCCGCCGTCGGGAAGACGCGCTGCACCCGCAATTGCAGATCCAGGCCCTCCTGACGGCTGCGGGCGTCCACGTGCAGGAGGAAGTTGCACGCCTCAAAGAACGGCGCCAGCAGTAACCAGGCGAACAGGAACAGGGCGAAGTCGTAAAACGGATTGCCGATCGTCAGCTGCATCCCGATGAACGCAGCGTCCAGCCCCGCCAGGCTGTCCAGAATCCACAGGCCGACGCCGATGAGCAGGTAGAGATTGATCACGGCCAAAGCCAGCACCGCCAAACGCATCAGGGTCAGAACGCCGGCCTTGGTCGAATCGGCGCGGGCCAGCCGCAGATAGCCGCCGCCGCCGGCGCTGGATCGGCCCTTGGTCGATGCCAAATAGGCGTGAATTGGAGCCAAGAGCGGCCAGAGCATGACCGCCGCGAAGGCCGCCGCCCCGGCGAGCAGCAGGTCCCAGATCAGCTGGCAGCCGCCGACCTCACGGCCGGACTTGTCGGTCAGCAGGACCGTGGACAGCCACAGCAGCGCGCCGACCGCCAGCAAGCCGGGGATCAAGGCCAGCGCGCGAGCGGCCGTATGCGGCGCCCACTGGCGGAAGGCCGCGGCCAGGCACGCGCTCGCCGTCGTCTTGCGGCCCTCCGCCCGCGCGCGGAACCATTCCTGACACGCTCCGGAACCCACGCCGGACAGGACGAGCAGGAGCAGCGCAGGGAGCGGCGCCAGCAGCCATAGCGCGGCGTAGGCCGGTCCGGGTAGACCGCTGTCGGCCGCGGCGGGCAGATCGGTCAGTAGGAGCAGCGCGGCGAACGCCGGGGCGAGGAAGAGGCTGGACAGCAGCAGCAAGATCGGCGCGTCCGCCAGGTAGAGCCGCCAGGCGTCGTCGAGCAACTCGCCGGTGGTCCGCGGTCGAACAACCGCCGCATCCTCCGCCGCCATGAACGGCTCCTTCCCTTGAACGATGAATGCTGAATGATAAATGATGAATCAAGAATGTCTTTGATTCAGCATTCCTCGTTCATCATTCCCCTACGGCGTTAGCCGGCCTTCGATCAAAAAAAGACATTCCAGAAACAAAAAGAAGCAGCCGACCAGCAAGAGAAGCAGCGTCGCGGCCAAGCCGGATACGGCGGCCTTGCCGGGGCGCGGCTCAGCCTGCCGACGGCCCAGCTCCTTCAGACAGCGAAAGCAGTGGTTGACGCCGTCCAGCCGGGTGCTGCACGCCGCACAGATCGGCCGACGGCAGCGCATGCAGATGCCGACGGCGGGGCGGTCGTCGTGATAGGAACAGGCTTGCACGGTCCCGCGCCTCCGTCCGGTCAGGAACCCGGCGCCGGTTTGAAGGTCTTCATCACGTCGAGCAGCTTGTCCCCCACCCGCTCCGGATCGCCGTAGCGCTGCGTTTCCGCCAGGCCGCGGACGATAAACAGCTTGCGACGGCTCTGGAAGGTATGGATGACCATGGTCCACTGGTTGGTGGGCAGCGGCCACGGGGCGGCGTTGAGCGTGATCTCCGCGATCAGCTCATGGGTTTTCACGTCGCCGGGGCCCGACGAGTCGCTGGAAGAAATCGTCTTGCAGCTTTGAACCTTCAGCAGCGCCGGCTCCTTTTTGGCCGTCGGGCTGGGGCCTGTCTCGGCGCTGTTCGATCCCGGTTTGATCCCGTCGAGGAGATACTTGTCCATGTCGCCCGAAGGGGCCGGGTCGATCACCTGCACGGCGATGACGGCGTCCAGGTTCGGCTGAATCAGCAGCAGCGATTCGTCGCCGGGCAGCAGCAGCTTCGTTAAAAGGTCTGGATTCTCCTTGATCGCTTGGCCCCAGCCGGCCGGCTTGGTGACGACAAAACCGTCCTGCTTGATGTCCAGGTCCTTGTTCGCATCCACGCTGGGATCGAGCTGCTCGGCCAGCACTCTGCCGCGCATGCTGCGGGTGGCGTCCTGCAAATGCAAGAGGCCGAAGATGGTGACGGCCGTGAAGGCGACGCCCAGGACGACGCCGGTGACGGCGAATCCCAGACCGGCCTGCCGTTCGCGGTCGCGGAGAATGGCGCCGACGCCGATGAGGCCGAGGACGGCGGCCGCCAGCGAGCCGACCACGGTGAAGGCGCCGACGATGGCGAGGATGAAGCTGGCCAGGGCGAAGTTGCTGGTGCGCACCGCCGGCCGGTGCGCGGCGGGCGCCTTGAGTGCGGCCTGGCACTCGGGGCAGCTGACCGTCTGACCGGCCAGCGCGTCGTCCACCTCAAAGCGCGCCCCACAGTCGCAGGTGAGCGACAACGGCATGTTGAGAGCCTTCTTGCGGCAAGGCCGCCCCCTCTCGACGGAGAGGTCCGGGACGGCTCCGCTTCATTGTATCTTGCGGGGGCGCGATCGCAACCGGCGAATGGAGCGATCGGGGGCGCGAAAACGGCGGCCGCAAGGTAAAATCGCGCCGGGGCAAGGGGATCGTGCGGAGAGGGCGACGCCATGCACGTATCGTCCACAGAACCAAGCTACCGGACGGCCGCCAGCCCATCGGGCCTGACTCGATGGCTGTCCGCTGCGGCCGGCCTGGCGGTGCTCGCGGCCGTCGGCGGCGGCATGTTCCTCCTGCTGCCTCATGAAAGCGTCGGCGAGCGGCGGGGCTTGCCCCCGCCGGCTTCGGCCTCGGCGGCGCCGTCCGTCGATGCGGACGACAAAAACGGCGGAGACAAGCCCCGCCGCTCGCCGGCGCCATCGGACGGAGTCGTGATCTATCCCGTGGACGGTCAGGAAGGCGTGCCGACCGCGTTCCCCGGCCATGAGGTTCCCGATCCCATTCCGGAGGCCAAGGGCGGCGTTGCGGGCTATCCGGCGACGGCGACCTTCCCGCCGCAGGTCGCCGTGCGCAAGGCCCATGCAACCCTGCTCGACGCCGACGGAGGGGAAGTCGAGGCGTGGGCGTCGTCGCCGCAAGAGCCGGCCGACCCGCGGCATCCTCGCGCCCAGCAAAACACGATCTGCCTTATCGCAAAAAAGCCGCTCGCGCCCGGCCGAAGCTACACCGTGAGCATGTCCGCCGAAAGCGACGGCAAGAAGTGGGCGCGCGAATGGAAATTCACCACGGCCAGCGCAGACGACGGCGTCCGGCCGCCGATCGACGCCTTCGTCAAGCGGCTCAACGGCTATCGCACGGCGGCGGGCGCCGGACCCGTGATCGCCGACGCCGCGCTGTCCGTCCCCTGCACGGCTCACGCCCGCTACATGGAGCGCAATTTCGATCAAAAAAACCTCAATTGGAACGACGAGGACCGCGATCTGCCCGGCGCGACCGAGGCGGGGCGGAGCATTGCCCGGCGCTCGCTGGTGGACGCCGGCGGCGGAGCGGAATCGTCGGCCGACTGGTGCGTCGCCTCTCTCCCGGCGCGGGCCATGGTGCTGGATGCGGGAGTGCGGAATGTGGGCGTCGGCGCGGCGGCTCATGCGCGAGCCGGCTACGTCTGGGTGATCGACGTGCAGGGGGCGCCGCGCGAACCGCCGGCGATGGAGGCCGTGCTGTTCCCTGGACCCGACCAGCGCGACGTGCCGACGGCCTATCCGTCCGGCGAGCAGCAGCCCGTCCCCGACCCGGACGACGACGCCCGGCCGGGATATGCCATTACGGCCCTGTTCCCGCCGCGGACCGCCGTGGCGGATGTGAAAGCGCAGCTTACCGACGAGGACGGCAAGGAAGTGAAAGCCTACGTTTCCACTCCGGCGCATCCGGCGATCGACCGTTCGCCGCAGCGCGGCATCGGCCTGGTTCCGATGAGCGTCTTGCAAGCTGGCGCCAAGTACACCGTGGCGATGTCGGCCAAGGTCGGCGGCGAGCCGTGGGCGCGCACGTGGAGCTTCCACACCGCCGACGACTCGGATGAAGCGGAGGCCGCATACGCGGCGGCGGCCATGGAGTCGCTGAATACTTACCGACGGACGGCCGGCCTGGCCCCGGTCGCGCTGGACGAGAAGCGGTCGAAGGGTTGCCGCTTGCACGCCAAATACCTGGTGCAGAACATGGACCAACCGGCCGTGCAGGGGCTGGGGATGCACGAGGAAGATTCGTCGCTGCGCGGGACGACGGCGGAGGGCAAACGAGCCGGCCGCGTCTCGGTGATCTCGCGCGAGCCGGATGCGGGGGCGGCGGTGGACGCCTGGATCGACACGCTGTTCCATCGCGTGCCGCTGCTTGACCCGGATCTCAAAACGGTGGGTTACGCCTGCGTGCGGCTGCCTGACCAGGGATACATCTGTGTGATGGATGCGGAACCCGGCATGTGACGCCGACTCCGGTTCCTTTTTCCTCCCCGGCCGGTTACCATAATTGCGCCCGAACCCTTTTGGCAGGCGACGACCATGACGACGCGCATCCAGGAAGACCAGGAAGAAATGGTGTACCCGGAAAGCGACGGCAAGCCGATGGCCGATAATACGCTTCAGTACGAATGGATCACGACGATCAAGGGCAACCTGGACATCCTCTTCCGCGACGACCCGAACGTGTTCGTGGCCGGCGACCTGTTCTGGTATCCGGTGCGCGGCCGCAAGGACGTCGTCGCGGCGCCCGACGTCATGGTCGCCTTCGGTCGGCCGGCGGGGCATCGCCGTTCCTACCGGCAATGGCGCGAGGACGACGTCGCGCCGCAGGTGGTTTTCGAGATCCTGTCGCCGAGCAACCGGCAGGAGGCGATGGAACAGAAGCTCGAGTTCTACGATCAGCACGGAGTGGAAGAGTATTACATCTACGATCCAGATACGGGTGAATTGTTCGGATGGCGCCGCTTCGAGGGGCGCTTGCGGGCCTTGGATGCGATCGACGGCTGGATCAGCCCGCGGCTGGGAGTGCGCTTCGACCTTTCGGCGGCGGATATGGTGATCTATCGGCCGGACGGGCAGCGTTTCCTGACGATCTTGGAGTTGGATCAGGAACGGCAGGAAGCGGTGCGCCGCGCCGAAGAGGAACACCGCCGGGCGGAGGAGGCGAAACGCCAGGCCGACAAGGAGCGCCGCCGAGCCAACGAGACGGAACGCCAGGCGGAAGAGGAGCGTCGCCGCGCCGACGAGGAGCGGCGAGAAAAGGAGCAAGCGACCGCGCGGGCCGAGCGCCTGGCGGCCCTGCTGCGGGCGCTCGGCGTCGATCCGGACAAGCCGCCCGAATAACCCACGGAAGGAGCCGCCATGGCGCGGATGGAACCGCCGCGGATCGCCGTTCTGGGCGCCGGGCCGATCGGTCTGGAAGCGGCCCTGTACGCCGCGGCCCTGAATCTGCCGTTCAAGATTTACGAACGCGGCCGAGTCGGCGAATACCTGCGCCGCTGGGGTCACGTCCGCATGTTCACTCCATTCGGCATGAACTCCACGCCGCTCGGCCGCGCCCGCATCCGCGCCGACCAACCGGAACACCCGCTGCCCGAAAGCGCGGCCATGCTCACGGGGCGCGAGCATGTCGCCGCCTATCTGGAGCCGCTGGCGCTGGCGCCGGTCCTGACGCCGGCCATCCACGAGAACACGGCTGTGCTCCAAATCGGCCGTCGCGGCCTGCTCAAAGGCGACTATCCCGGCGACGCCCGCCGCGGCAAGGAGCCGTTCCGCCTGCTGCTCCGCGACGACAAGGGCCGCGAACGCATCGAGGAAGCCGACGTCGTGCTGGATTGCACCGGCGTCTACGGCAATCCGCGCCGGCTGGGCTGCGGCGGCATCGCGGCCGTCGGCGAAGCGGCGGCCCGGCAGCACATCGCCTTCGGCCTGGAAGACATCGCCGGCGAACGCAAATCCCACTATGCGGATAAAACGACGCTGGTGATCGGCGCCGGTCATTCGGCTGCGGCGACGGTGTGCGCCCTGGCCGCGCTGGCGGAAAAGCATCCGGCGACGTGGGTGATCTGGCTGGCCCGCGGCGCCGGCTCGCAGCCGATCCGCCGCATCACCGGCGACCCTTTGCGCGAGCGCGACCTGCTGGCCGTGCGCGCCAACAACCTGGCGACGCGGCCGGACGGCAACGTCGAGTTTCACGCGCAGACGGTGGTGGAGGCGATCGAGACAGCCGGCCCCGACCGCGGCTTCAAAGTGAGCGCTCGCAGCGGCGGCCGGGTCGTTTCGTGGGACGTGGAGCGGATCATCGCCAACGTCGGCTATTCGCCGGAAGCGGGGCTGTACCGCGAATTGCAGGTGCAGGAGAGCGGCGATTCGCTGCGGCCGAAGACGACGGAACCGAATTTCTACGTCCTCGGCGCCAAGAGTCACGGCCGGGACTCGAATTTCCTCCTGCGGACGGGGTTGGAACAGGTGCGCGACGTGATGGCGCTGATCGCGGGCAAGCCGGGGCTGGATCTGTACAAAGCGCGGGCGGCGTGAATGCTCTGATCGACGGCGGCTACGGCAACTCGGCCGCCGTACGCAACTCATTCCATTGCCGTACGCCTTCGGGGTCCGCCGCAATTCTCTCGGCGCGTTCTCGCATCGCTTCGGCGTCTGTCAACTCCGTAATGCTCTCGCCGTCGTAAACGAGATCGCCGAGGTATCCCTCAAATCCGGTGGGGTAGCGGAGGTGAACGGCGATGACCCACCGCCGCGAGCAGTCCGCCGCTTTCTCCTCCCGGATCCCCGCGACCGTCCACAGCATCGGGCGCTTCGCCTCGAACAGCAGGTACTCTTGCGCCTTGCGAAGAATCCGTTCCTGTTCCTCGTCGATCGGGAGTCCCGACTTGCGCCGGGCCATCACCCGTTCGTCTGCGTTCATTTTCTTCACGCGGACGCCTCCTCCCGGATTGGGCTGCGTTTCAGGAAATTGTCCCGCTTTGGATGCGCGGCGGTTTCGCTCGCCACGCTGCTACGGTATCTCAAGATCGTATGCGATCAAGGCCATGGCGGCGGCGTCGGTGCGGCGCGGCCGCCCGGCACCGCCTTCCGTCCTCGAACAACCGCCGCGGCGGGGATACAGTCCGGTGAGAGTTCCCGTGCAGCGCTGCAGATCATCCTCATGGAGGATCCCGTCGCTAAAATCGGCGAGTTCGTCGCTTTCATCCTCCGCAGCTTGTTTCCGCACGATGGCTGGTGTAAACTCCCCCCAAACCCGTCAAACACTCCACGGACACTCAACGATGAATCACCTTTTCACCATCCAGCAACTCTTCGCCGAGCGCCTCTTCCGCATCCCCGACTACCAGCGGGGCTACGCCTGGGAAGAACAACAGCTGGAGGAGTTCGTCGAGGATGTGGAACTGCTCCCCGAGCAAAAGGATCATTACACGGGCACGATCGTCTTGAACACGCTGGGACCTGATGCGAAGATCCTCGATACCGACGAAGGAGGGAAGCACTACGAAAACGTGGCGGTGGTTGATGGCCAGCAAAGACTGACCACCTTCGTACTCTTCCTGGACGCGATCCGGCGCGTGATGGCGGAAATCCCATCGCTCGTGAAGCGAGCCGAATCGATCCTCGAAGGCTTCATCCACGTCAAGGATCCTACTGGTCAGCCGATGTATCGCCTGGTCCTCAACAGC
>DATKHW010000680.1:0-5237 GCA_035546275.1 Gemmataceae bacterium | reverse complement strand
GCCGCCACGGCTCACCACGCCGGCGGGCCGGCGAGTGCCTCCAGCCGCTGCCGCCGTTGTTCCCAGGTCGCTGCGTCCAGCCACTGCACCACGCCATCGGCGTCCAGTTCCATACCGGTGATGACTTGCACCCAGAGCGCGACCCGTTCCGGCGTCCCTTCCATGGGGATCGGCGCCCGCCAGAGTCGAGCTGTGCGGTCGGCGCCGCCCGTCAGGATGGTCCGGCCGTCGGGGCTGACGGCCGCGGCGAGCACCCCACCTTCGTGCGTCATCGGGGGGCCAAGCACTTGGCCGGTGAGCGGGCCCCACAGGCGGGCCGTGCCGTCGCTGCTGCTGGTTAGCACCATCCGGCCGTCGGGGCTGAACGTCACAGCGTATACCCCGCCGCGATGCGCCAGCGATATGGTATGGCGCCGTCCCGTATCCACGTCCCACAAGCGGGCTGTCCCGTCCCAGCAGCCCGATATGAACGTCTTACCGTCGGGGCTGAACGCGACGCCCCAAACAGGACCGCGATGGGGCAACGTACGCCGCAATTCGCCGCTGTCGGCGTCCCATAGCCGCGCCAGATACTCGTACCCACCCGTGGCGACATACCGGCCGTCGGGGCTGAAGGCCGCGCCCCAAACCGCCTTGTTGTGCGGTAACGTATGCAGGAGTTCGCCGCTCGATCGCTTCCAGAGGCGCGCCTTGAAATCATTCCCGGTCGTCACAATCCGTTCGCCGTCGGGGCTGAACGCCGCGGTGAAGATTTTGTCGCCGTGGTCGATAGTCGGCGCGATCGTTCCCCCGCTGTCCGCGTCCCAGAAACGGGCTTTGTGGTCCCAGCCGCCGGTCAACAGGATTTTGCCGTCCGGGCTGAAGGCCGCGGATTCTATCCGGTCGTTGTGGGTCAGTGGGTCGCCGATTGGCTGGAGCGTGTCGGGATCCCAGCGCTGCACCTTGCCGTCCCAGCTTCCCGTCGCGATCATCTTGCCGTTCGGCCGAAAGGCCACCGCCTGAACTTCAGCGCCGTGACGGAGAATCCGGGGCTCTGGGTCCCCGGTCGTCGCATCCCATAGCCGGGCCTTGTGATCCACGCTGGCCGTCGCGAAGGTTTTGCCGTCCGGACTGAAGGCGACCGCCAGGGGGGCCTCCTCATGCGGAAGCGCCGGGCCAAGCGGCTCTCCGGTGGCGGCGTCCCAGAGTTGAGCCGTGCGATCTTCGCTGCCGGTGAGAACGGTCTTGCCGTCCGGACTAAAGGCTGCGGCGAAGATACGGCCCAGGTGAGGCATGGGCCGGCCGATGGCTTGGCCTGTTGCGGCGTCCCAGAGCCGGCCTTTGTCGTCATAACCCGCCGTCAGGATCGTCTTGCCGTCCGGACTGTAGATCGCCGCCGAAAGCCGTTCGCCGCGGTACAGTGGCGACCCGCCCCGCTCGCGCAGCGTGTCGGCGTCCCAGAGCCGTGCCGTCCCGTCATCGCTACCCGTCAAGACGGTCTTGCCGTCGGGGCTGAACGAGGCCTGAAGAACCGGCCCGCGATGGCGCTGCGCTTCGCAGTGCGGCTTGCCGGTGTCCACGTCCCAGAGCCGGACCGTTCCGTCGTCGCCGCTCGTCAGAAGCGTTTTGCCGTTGGGGCTGAAAGCGACGCAGCGCACAATTCCGTCGGTTTTCAGCTCTTCGCCGATGGGAGCGCCCGTTTCCACCCGCCAGAGCCGGGCGGTATGGTCATAGCTGGCCGTGGCAGCGGTTTCGCCGTCCGGGCTGAAAGCCAAGGCGCTCACCCACCACGCATGGCGGAACGGCCCGCCGATCGACCGGCCCGTGGCGGCGTCCCAGAGCATGGCCGTCTTGTCCTGGCTGGCCGTCAGCACCTTTCGGCCGTCCGGACTGAAGATCGCCGCGCGCACGATGTCTTCATGGCGCATGGGTTCGCCGATCGGCCGGCCCGTGACGGCGTCCCACAGGCGCGCGGCGTGGTCGTTGCTCGCCGTTAGCAGAGTCCTGCCGTCCGGACTGAAAACGACGGTCTGCACCATGTCGGCGTGCGGGAGAACGAGCCGCAAGGGCCGCAGCGAACCGCGCCAGGCGTCGAGGTCGATGCGGATCACCGCCGCCAACTCCGGGGCGTCGTCGGGGACGATTTCCAGGCCGTGCGCCAGCGACAGCATCCCCACGGCCACGTCGCCCTGTTCGCACCGGGTCTGGCCCTGCTCCAGCACCAGCCGCGCGGATTGCCGGGCCAGAAGCGCCTTTTGCCGATCCGTTTTTTGCAGATCATGCACCAGCCCTTGCGCCTGGTCCTGGGCGGCCTTGGTTTGCCGCTCTTCGCGCCGCAGCTCGTCGGCCGCCCGGCCCTGGTAGACGCCGAAGCCGATCGACAGACCGACCAGCGCGATCAGCGCCGCCGCCGCCATGCCTGCGGCCGCCGCCAAAGCCGGATTGCGCCGGCCCCAACGCCAGAACCGCTCGCGGACGCCGGCCCGCCGCGCCTGGATCGTCCGGTCAGTCAGGAAGCGCCGCAGGTCGTCCGCCAGCGCCTCGGCCGATCCGTAACGCTGCTGCGGCTCCTTCTGAAGGCATTTCAGGCAGATCGTCTCCAAGTCGGCCGGCGTCTTCGGCGCCACGCGGCGCGGCGGCGTCGGCTCCGCCGATTGCACTTGCGCCAGCACGTCCCACGCCGTCGCCCCCTGGAACGGCGGCTGGCCCGTCAGCAGCTCGTACAGGATCGCCCCCAGGGCGTACACGTCGGCGGCCGTGCCCACGCCGGACGGCCCTGGCGCCGCCTGTTCCGGCGCCATGTAACTTGGCGTACCCAGCACCTCCCCCGTCCTCGTCAGGCCCGCATCTCCCTCCAGCCGGCGGGCCAGGCCGAAGTCCGTGATCTTGAGAACGCCGTCCGCCGTCAGCAGTACATTGGCCGGTTTCAGGTCACGGTGGATGAGGCCGCGGCTGTGAGCGAAGTGGACCGCCCGCGCCAGCGTCTCGACCATTTCCGCGGCGGCGCGGGCCGGCTGCGGCTTGCCGGCCGTCTTCTGGGCCAGGCTGCCGCCTTCCATGAATTCCAGCGACAGAAACGGCAGGTTGTCGTGTTCGCCGACCTCGTAAATCTGGACGATCTGGGGATGACGCAGCGCCGCCGCCGCCTCGGCTTCCATCTGGAAGCGGGCGTGAGCGTTCGCACCCGCCCGGCCGCCGGCCAGGATCATTTTGACGGCCGCGAGGCGGTTGAGGCTGGTCTGCCGCGCCTTGTAAACGACGCCCATCCCGCCGCGGCCGATCTCCTCCAGGATCTCGTAACCGGGAATGGTCGCCGGCCGCACCCGCGCCGCGGCCGCCCATAGACCCGTCACGTCGCCGGACGCCATGCCGCCGCGCGCCAGGGGTGGGGTGGCGCCGCGCAGCAGCGCCTCAACCCCCTCTTTGCAGCCCTGGTCGCACTTGTCCACGTGCGCTTCGATGGCCTGCCGTTCCGGCGCCGTCATCGGATCGTCTGCATCGAGGGATCGGCGGAGGATCTCTGCAGAGGGACAAACGGCGTACGGGAATCGAAGGCGATACTCCTCGACGGGCGGATTCTCGCCGCGCCGCCGTCGAAGTGCCATCTCGTGGCGCAGCAGGCGGCGGACCATCTCGGGCCGATTCATCTGCGGAAAGCGGGCCAGGTACGCCTCGACGCGCGGCGGTGGATCGCCGGGGAGCGCCCGCTCGGCCGGCGGCGCCGTTTTCCAGAGAAATTCCATCTCAATGGCGATCAATTCTTCGAGAGTGGTGAGGAAGTGAGAATGCTCCTCGGCCGGGAGGAAATGCGCGATCGGCTCCGGCTTGCCGGCGCGCCAGGCTGCCTCGAAGCGGCGGCGGGCGTCCTCATCGACGGTCGGCGCAAACGTCCGGTCGGAGGACATGGGGCTTGCTCCTGACGTTCGGCTTTCCAAGGTGCTGTGCCATTGTATCATGCAGCGCGCCGACCGTCAGACGGCGCAGCTTCGGTCAAGCATCGTCCAGCAGGCGCGTCAGGCGGGCCTGCACTCTCTTGACGATGCGGCGCACGGTGCGCTCGGAAGAGCCGAGTCGATCGGCGACCTCCTCGTTGGTCAACTCTTGCAGCTTCAAGTCCACCACCTGCTGCTCCTCCTCGTCGAGGCCGGCCAGCGCCTTCTCGAACCAATCCGCGAATTCCGCCGCGTCGGCCGGCGTGGGACGAGGGTCGGCGGTTTCGAAGCCGGCCGCACTGCTCTCGCCGGCCGGCACGGCCAACGGTTGCTCCCGATCCAGACCGCGCTTCTGTCGCAGGTGAAACCGCGTCTGCTCGCGCACCTTGGAAAGCGTGATAGCGCAAAGGAGACGCCAAAGCGCCTCGGCGTCCGGCATGTGGAACTCGCCGCCCTTAGCCCGGCGCAGGAAGGTCCGGCAGGCCGACTGGACCACGTCTTCCGGTCCGATCCGCCGGCGCACGGAGGCGGCCAGGCGCTTGTCGGCGAAACGCTGCAGCGGCTCGCCATACTGCTCCCAGAACTCGCCCGCGATGCGGTCGTCGCCGCTGCGAAGGCCGTCGATCAGCCGCTGCCAGGGGTCGGCGTCCGCGTTCATTGCGCTGTCCCACTTCACTCCCGCGTCACGAACTCATCCAGATTCAGCAGCGCCCGCGCCAACCCCGTCCATGCCGCCGCCTCGGCCGCATCCGTCCCAGCGGGCAGATCCGTCCCCGCAAGCTTCGCCGCCTTATCGGCGTCGGCCTGGCACAGCGCCAGCAGATCGTCATAGAGTTTCGCCAGCCGCTCGCGCTCCGCGTTCGTCGGCTCCCGCGCCACGCATAGCCGGAAGCCGTGGCGCAGCCGGGCCTCCGTGCCCTTCTCCTTCGTCATCATGCGCCGGGCCAGCCCCCGGGCGCATTCCACAAAAACCGTATCGTTGAGCAGCGTCAGCGCCTGCAGCGGCGTGTTGGTGCGGTCGCGGCGGACGCAGCAGAGGTTGGCGTCCGGAGCGTCGAAGGTCGTCAGCATCGGGTACGGGCTGGTGCGCTGAAACCACGTATACATGCCGCGGCGGTAACGGTCGGGGCCGACGCTTTCGATCCAGCGGGCGCTTCCGGCGTAGGTCAATTCCGAGATGCCGGCCGGCTGCGGCGGACGCACACTCGGACCGCCGACGGTGCGCGTCAGCAGACCGCTCGTCGCCAGGGTCACGTCGCGGATGTTCTCCGCCTCCAGACGCAGCCGGGCCTGGCGCGCCAGCAGCACGTTGAGCGGGTCGCGCTG
>DATKHW010000679.1:0-6762 GCA_035546275.1 Gemmataceae bacterium | reverse complement strand
CCCGCCCTCCCGCTCCGCAAACCCCGCCGCTCCGGCCCGCCCCGCCCCGAAAAAGCCGGGCATTCTGATTGCATCGTCTCCCGCCCGCCGGGTATGTTGGATGAGCCGGACGCCCGCCTCCCGCCGGCGACGACTGGATGGACGCCATGACCCTCCCCGCCTTTCCCGGCCGCCTAACCGGCGCTGTCGTGTTCGGTCTGCTGGCGTGCAGCCGGCCGGCCGCGGCCGCCGACGCTGACAAGCCGGCGCCGCCCTCGCCGGAAGCCGTCCAGTTCTTTGAGGCGAAAATCCGCCCCCTTCTGGCCGACAACTGCATGCGCTGCCACGGCCCGACCAAGCAGCGCGGCGGCTTGCGGCTTGACAACCGCGCCGATCTCCTCGCTGGCGGCGACAACGGCAAGGACGTCGTGCCGGGGGACGTGAATAACAGTCTGCTTCTCCAGGCGGTGGCGCAGACCAACCCCGACCTCAAGCCGATGCCGCCGCCGCCCAATCCCAAGCTGTCGGCTCAGCAAATCGCTGACCTGACGACCTGGATCAAGATGGGCGCCCCCTGGCCGGGCCAGGAAAAGGCTGTTGCATCCGGTTCCACCATCCGCCGCGGCAAATTCGAGATCACCGACAAGGACCGCGCCCACTGGGCCTTCCAGCCGGTCAAGCGACCCGCCGTGCCCACGGTGAAAAACACGGCCTGGGTAATAAATCCCATCGACGCCTTTATTCTGGCCAAACTGGATGCGAAATATCTGCAACCGAATCCGCCTGCGTCGAAGCGCGAATTGATCCGGCGTGTGACCTACGACGTGACTGGCTTGCCGCCCACGCCGCAGGAGGTTGAGAACTTCGTCAACGACCCGTCGCCGAATGCCTATGAAAGGCTCGTCGACCGGCTGCTGGCCTCGCCGCGCTATGGCGAACAGTGGGGCCGGCACTGGCTCGACTTGGTGCGCTTCGCCGAGACGAACAGCTACGAACGCGACGGCGACAAGCCCAACGCCTGGCGCTACCGCGATTACGTTATCCGGGCGTTCAACGAGGACAAGCCATACGACCAGTTCGTTCGGGAGCAGTTGGCGGGGGATGAAATGTCCGTCGCTCACGCTTCCGGCTCGTCGGAAGCGATCATCGCCACGGGGTATTACCGGCTCGGCATCTGGGACGACGAACCGAGCGACCGCGACCAGGCTCGCTACGACAACCTTGACGACGTGGTCGCGACCACCGGCCAGGTCTTTCTTGGCCTGACCGTGGATTGCGCCCGCTGCCACGACCACAAAATCGATCCAATTGCTCAGAAAGATTACTACAGTCTGCTGGCGTTCTTCCAGAACGTCGCGCAGTACACCAACGGCAGCCCCGCCGATCAGGCGCCGATCTTCGGCGACCCGTCCGAGAAGCCGGCCTATGCGCGGCGGCTGCAGGAAATCGAACAGGAGCGGCGGCAGCGGACGGATGAGTTGCTGACCATCGAAAAGGAGTTCCGCGACGAGTGCGATCGGGAGGGAAGCGGCCCCGACGGCGCCGGCAATAAGGCGATCAGTTTCTACGAGCGGATGGCGGCCGACGGCCCGCGGCTGATCGGCGAGGAGAAGGTCGAGCGCTGGCGGCAGCTGCAAAAGGAGATCGCCGCATTGGTCCCGCCGCCGGGGCCCGCCGGCCAGGCGCTCTGCGTCACCGAAATGGGCCGGACGGCGCCGGACACTTTCGTCCTGCAGCGCGGCAACGCTCACGTCCCCAGCGACAAGGTCGAGCCGCGATTTCCGCAAATCCTGACTTTCTCGCTCCCCGTCATCCCTGAACCACCGAAGGACGCCCGCACCTGCGGCCGGCGGCTCGCCCTGGCGAACTGGATCGTCTCCAAAGACGATCCCATGGCGGCCCGCGTCATCGTGAACCGCCTCTGGCAATACAACTTCGGCCGCGGCATCGTCCGCTCGCCCAACAATTTCGGCTTGCAGGGCGACAAGCCGACGCACGCCGAATTGCTCGACTGGCTGGCGTCGGAGTTAATGGACGGGGGATGGCGATTGAAACGCCTGCAGCGGATGATTCTGCTGTCCAATGCGTATCGAATGTCGTCGCGCGGCAACTCCGAGGGGCTGAAGGCAGACCCCGTGAATGATCTGTTCTGGCGGTTCGACATGCGGCGGCTGACGGCGGAGGAGGTCCGCGATTCGGTGCTGGCCGTCAGCGGCAACCTGAACCTCAAGATGTACGGCCCCGGCGTTTATACGGACTTGCCGCGGGCGGTGCTGGCGACGCAGTCGATGCCGGGGCACGGCTGGGGCCAATCGCCGCCGGAGGAACAGGCGCGGCGGAGCATCTATGTCCATGTTAAGCGGTCGCTGTTAACGCCGATTCTCGAAAACTTCGATTTCTCGGAGACGGATCGCTCGGCGCCGGTGCGCTTCGCCACGACGCAGCCGACGCAGGCGCTGACGCTGCTCAACAGCGATTTCATGCAGAAGCAGGCGGGCCTGTTCGCGGAGCGGCTGGGCAAGGAGGCGGGGCCGGATGTGAGCAATCAGGTGCGGCTGGGGCTGTCGCTGGCCGTGTCGCGGCCGCCGACCGACGAAGAGGTGAAGCGCGGGCTGGAACTGATCGACGTGCTGCAGCAGAAGGACGGCATGACGGCGGAGGCGGCGCTGCGGACGTTTTGCTTGATGGCGATAAATTTGAATGAGTTTATGTATCTGGATTAGGCGTTGTAGGGTGGGTCGAGCGCAAGCGAGACCCACCGGCGCCGATTCCATCCCTCTCGGTCTCGCTGACGCTCGACGCACCCTACGATCTACCTCACTTCCCGTTCGTCGTCGGCGAATCAAACACCTCATGCGACCGCGCAATCCATTCCGGATCGCCGAAGAGGAGATACGGCCCCGCCCTCATGCCGCAGTCGCCCCAGGCGCTCAGCACGACCTCGTCCAGCTTCCGATCGGGATGGAAGCGCGCGAGGACCACGCCCTTCCAGCGGTCGGCGGCCTCGCGGCTCTGCGGCAGCCGCCACAGGCTCTCCGGTTCGTGCGGACCGTCGAAAAGGAGGTACGCATCGGGCGGGCCGCCGTCCGGACAGGGGGCGGTTTGCACCTCGATCTGATGCGACCGATACGTCATGGCCAGGTCGCTGGTTTGCATGGCGACCTGAGGCGGAATGCCGACGCCGACGGCTGTGGGCATGGATGTCGGGGGCGCGGGCGGCGGGCTGGGCCAGGCCATGTGCCAGGCGACCGCCGAACACACGGCGACGGCGAGAAGGGAAATCGCTAACCAGGGAAGCGCCTTTTGCATGGCAGGCTCCTGCGCGGAACACGGATGTCCAGGGCGGGGCCAGTGTACCCGGCGCCACCCATGAAAAAATGGCAATGGGTTGAACCGTTTCTCGCGCAAGATGAGCCGGTCTGGAATGGGGCCGAAGCCCAGCCCATCGCTTCCGGCAAGGCGCCGCCGTGGGGACTTGCACGGTTTGCACGCATTCAGGCGCTCATTCTCTTACGGTGTGCGCGGCCCGTCCCTGCTGCGGTCCGTCTCGTCCCATTGGCTGGACCACTTAGCACGCATCGATTCCCTTTTCTTCACACGCCGGGTATCTTACCCAACATGCCGCGCTGGGGTGGGGAGGGCGGCTCGCTAGGTGGTGCGACATTATGCGTTAATCTTGTCGACGCCCTTCTCGATTCTCGGCCGGCGCCTGGCCCCGAGACTCGCATGAGACAATTCTTTCCAACGGTCCTGGCGACCGCCGCCCGGACGCGCACGCGCGCCCTCGACCACCCCAACGGCGAACTGCTTGTGCAAGCACCCGACCCCGTCCCGCTGACCCCCGCCAAACCGATCGCCTGGTTTCCCTGGCGCATCGCAGCGCTCGGCTTCGTGGTCTGCACGGTGCTGGGCCTGTGCGACGCGGCGGAGGAGTACGTCGCCTCCACATACGACTCAAAGCAGCGGCTCCCCTGGGAGTCGGCGGTCGCGCTGGGCCTGGGCCTGTGGTACACCTGGGCCGTTCTGGGACTGTTCATCCTTGCCCTCGCGCGCCGCTTCCCCCTCGGCCAGAAGCACTGGCGGCGACGCCTCGTGCTGCACTGCGCCGCCGCCGTCCTCGTCGCCGCCGTCAAAATCGTCGCGGATTATCCTCTTATCAGATATCTGTACTGCTCGACTCACGATCTGTCCTTCCCCTCCTTCCTGGGCATGGCGTTCGCCAGCCAGTTCACCCTGTATCTCCTGGTTTACTGGGGCATGCTCCTGATTAGCCACGTCGTGGACTATTACGCCAAGTTCCGCGAGCGCGAGCTGCACGCCGTCCAGCTGGAAACCGGACTGGCGCAGGCAAGGCTGCAGCTGCTCAAGAATCAGCTGCAGCCCCATTTCCTCTTCAACACGCTCAACGCCGTCTCCTCGCTCATTCACAGCGACGTGGAAGCCGCCGACCGCATGGTGGCCCGGCTCGGCGATCTGCTGCGGCTGTCGCTGGAAGATTTCGGACTGCAAGAGGCGCCGTTGGCCCGCGAGCTGGAAGTGGTGCGCTCCTACCTGGCCATCGAGCAAATCCGGCTTGGCGCCCGCCTGGCCGTTCGGCTCGACGTGGCGCCGGACGCCGCCGAGGCGTCGGCCCCGACCTTTCTGCTGCAGCCGCTGGTGGAGAACGCCATCCGCCACGGCGTGGCGCCGCGCAGCGGGCCGGGCTGCGTCGAGGTGCGGGCATGGCGCGACGAGGATCGCTTGCTGCTGGAAGTGCGCGACAACGGCCCCGGCATCACTTGCGAACCCGACGGCGGAGTGGGATTATCGAACACGCGGGCGCGGCTGCTGCACCTGTATGGGACGCAGCAGCGCCTGGACCTGAGCAACGACCCCTGCGGCGGCTGCGTGGCGCGGATCACGCTGCCGTTCCGCGAACACGCCGCCGATTCCGTGGGGGACCGGGAAGAGCGGCCGGAACAGGACGACGCGCCATGATCCGAACTCTCATTGTGGACGATGAGCCGCCCAGCCGGCGGCGCGTGCGCGACCTGCTGGCGGAGGACCCGGAATTCACTCTTGTCGGCGAGTGCGGCGACGGCGCCGAGGCGGTGGCCCTGCTGCGCGAGGAGCCGTGCGACCTGGTTTTCCTGGATGTGCAGATGCCCGAACTGAACGGCCTGGAGGCGGCCCGCTTGCTGGCCCAGGGAGACGGCCCCGCCGTGATTTTCGTGACCGCCTACGATTGTTACGCTTTGCCGGCATTTGAGGTCCACGCGGTCGATTATCTGCTCAAACCGTTCGACCGAGATCGCTTTCAGAAGGCGCTGGCATGGGCCAAGACTGCGGTGCGGCGCGACCGCGGCGAGGCGCCGGCCGCGCCGGCCGAGCCGCCGCGCGACCGCAAGCCGGTGGATCGCCTGACCATCAAGACGACCGGCCGCATTTATTTCGTGAACGCGAGCGAGATCGACTGGGTGGAGGCGGCCGGCAATTACCTGCGCCTGCACAGCGGTCCGAAAACGCACATGCTGCGCGAGACGATGAACAACCTGGAGGCCCGTCTTGACCCGGCCCGCTTCTGGCGCATCCACCGTTCCACGATCGTCAACGTCGAACGCATCCGCGAGCTGCAACCGCTGTTTCACGGCGATTACGTCGCGATCCTGCGCGACGGCAAGGAGCTGACGCTGAGCCGCACCTACCGCCGCAGCCTGCCGGGGCTGTTCGGCGAGGGAATATGAAGGCTTCCCATGAGGATCGCCTAACCTTGGCGCTTTCTCTGGACTAATCCCGCCGCGCTCCTCTATGATCCCCCTTCCTCGGCCGGACGACCCGACGGAAAGGCGATCCCATGCCCCGCGAGCGGATGAACGCCCTCTATCAGCAAGCCCGCCGCGCCGCGATTTGGGGCGTTGCGCTCAGTCTCATTTTGGGCGTCGCCAAATTCGCCGGCGGTTGGCTGGGCCATTCCATCGCGCTGACTTCCGACGCCGTCCATTCCTTCGGCGACGCTCTCACCGCGGCGGCCGTGTGGGGCTCGCTGCTGTGGGCGCAGCGGCCGGCCGACCGCGAACATCCCTACGGCCACACCCGCGCCGAAGCCGTCGCCGGTTCCAACGTCGCGCTGCTGCTCGTGCTGTCCGGCCTGGGCATCGCCTGGGAAGCCTTGACGACGCTGAGCGAACCGTCGCCGCGGCCCGAACTGTTTACAATTGCGATCGCCGCCGTCAGTATGGTGCTGAAGGAAGGGCTCTATCGCTTCCAAAGCCGCGTGGCTCGCGCCACCGGCTCCGGCGCCGTGCGGGCCGCGGCCTGGGACCATCGGCTCGACGCGCTCGGATCGGCCGCGGTGCTGGTTGGATTGTCGCTGTCCTATTGGGGCGGACCGGCGTTTCACCCCGCCGATCGCATAGCCGCCGTGGCGGTGGCGGCGGTCGTGCTGTGGGCCGGCGGGCATCTGCTGTGGATCAGCGTACAGGAGCTGATGGACCGCCAGGCGGAGCCGGAAGTCCTGGACGCGGTGCGCCGGGAGGCGTCGGCCGTGCCCGGCGTCCGCGGCGTGGAGAAAGTGTTGGCGCGCAAATCGGGTCTGGAATATCTGGTGGACATCCACATCGAGGTGGACCCAGAATCCAGCGTCCGCGAGGGGCACGCCGTCGGTCATTCGGTCAAGGACCGCTTGATGGGACGCATCGCGACGATCAAGGACGTGCTGGTGCACATTGAACCCTCGCCGCATTCCAAGCCGGGCGAGCGGCCGGCGTAAGCCGGCTGATGGATGCAATCAGCCGGCTTACGCCG
>DATKHW010000678.1:0-9604 GCA_035546275.1 Gemmataceae bacterium | reverse complement strand
CGACCCACCCTACAACTCCGCCGCCGGCCCCATCTCCCGCGTCCGCTTGTCCTCTGATAAGATAAGCGAATTCCCCCGCGTCGAGAGGGTCCGTCATGCCGTTCGAGAAGGTGGACACGCAAGTCGATTTCCCGGCCCAGGAACGGGCCGTTCTTGCTTTCTGGGACCGCATCGGCGCGTTCGACAAGCTGCGCGAAAAAAACCGCGGCGGCCCGCGCTGGTCGTTCCTTGACGGCCCCATCACTGCCAACAACCCTATGGGCGTCCACCACGCCTGGGGCCGGACCTACAAGGACGCCTACCAGCGTTACCACGCCATGAACGGCAAAGACGAGCGCTACCAGAACGGCTTCGACTGCCAGGGCCTTTGGGTCGAAGTCGAGGTCGAGAAGGAACTCAAGCTCCGGTCCAAGCGCGACATCGAGAACCTCGTCCCCGGCAAGCCGTTCGAGAGCATCGACCGCTTCGTGCAGCTCTGCAAGGAGCGCGTAGATAAATTCGCGCGCGTCCAGACGGAACAGTCGATCCGCCTCGGCTACTGGATGGACTGGGATCGCGACGAGGACTGGGCCAAGCCGCCGGGCGAGCGGCGCAGCTATTTCACCATGTCGGAGGAGAACAACTATACAATTTGGAGCTTTTTGAAGAAGTGCCATGAGCGCGGCCTGATCTACCGCGGCTATGACGCCATGCCGTGGTGTCCGCGCTGCTCGGTCGGTCTGAGCCAAATGGAGATGGCGGAGGGCTATCAACTCGTCGCCCACCGGGCGGTGTTCGTGCGCTTTCCGCTGCGCGGCCGGCCCAATGAGAATCTGCTCGTTTGGACGACGACGCCGTGGACCCTGTCCAGCAACGTCGCCGCCGCCGTCAATCCGGAGCTGACGTACCTCAAGGTGTCGCACAAGGACCAGATCTATTATCTCGCCAAAGGCGCTTTTACCGCCCACCGCCTGGAGGAGCAGTTCAAGCGCAAGGAGTGGGTCAAGGACGTGCCCAAGCTGAAGACGCTGGAACAAATCTTCAAGGAGAAGGGCGGTTTTTCCCTCCTCGGTCACGTCTCCGGCGCCGAAATGGTCGGCTGGCAGTACGACGGGCCGTTCGACGAATTGCCGGCCCAAAGCAGCCCGGCCGGCTATCCGGCCGAGATCGCGTCCGTGGTGCGGCGGCAAAAGTGGGCGCCGGAGAATTCGGCGAAGGAAATTCACCGCGTCATCGCCTGGAAGGACGTCGGCGAGGCGGAGGGCACGGGCATCGTCCACATCGCCCCCGGTTGCGGCAAAGAGGACTTCGGACTCGGCAAGCAGGACGGCTTGCCGCCGGTGGCGCCCCTCGATGATTTCGGATGCTTCCTCCCCGGTTTTGGCGAATTGACCGGCAAGTCGGCGGTCGATCATGCGACCACCGACTGGATTCTGAACAACCTGAAAGAGAAGGGCAAGCTGCTGGAGGTCGAGAAGTACCCGCACAGCTATCCGCACTGCTGGCGCTGCAAGACGGAGTTGCTCTTCCGCCTGGTGGACGAGTGGTTCATCGCCATGTGGTGGCGCGACGAGATCAAGGAAGTGGTGTGCCAGAGTCGGTGGCTGCCGCCGGAGATCAACGGCCAGGCCCGCGAGCTGGACTGGCTGACGAACATGGGCGACTGGATGATCTCCAAGAAGCGTTTCTGGGGCCTTGCCCTGCCTATCTGGGTGGATGATGTCACCGGCGATTTCGAGATCATCGGCTCCCGCGAGGAGTTGAAGCAGCGGGCCGTCGAGGGTTGGCCGACGTTCGAGGAGCACACGGCACATCGGCCGTGGATCGATCAGGTCAAAATCCGCAATCCGAAGACCGGAAACCGGATGTCGCGCATCCCGGATGTCGGAAATCCGTGGCTGGACGCCGGGATCGTGCCCTTCTCAACCATGAGGTACAACACGGACCGGGAATATTGGAAAGAATGGTTCCCCGCCGACTTCGTAACGGAGGCATTCCCCGGGCAGTTCCGCAACTGGTTCTACGCCATGCTGGCAATGAGCACGATGATGGTCCACCAATCGCCGTTCAAGGCGCTGCTAGGTCACGGCCTGGTCCGCGATGAGAATGGCGACGAAATGCACAAGTCGAAGGGGAACGCCATCCCATTCGACGAGGCGGCCGACAAAATGGGCGCCGACCTGATGCGCTGGATGTTTTGCCGGGCGAACCCGGCCGCCAACATCAACTTCGGATACCACCCCGCCGACGAATTGCGCAGCAAGCTCACGATCAAGCTGTGGAACACCTACGCCTTCTTCTGCGACAACGCCCGGCAGGCCCAGGGCGGCTTCGACCTGTCGGCGCCGGCCGTCCCGGTGAAGGATCGGCCCGACCTGGACCGATGGATCTTGTCGGATCTGCAAAAGCTGATTCAGACGGCGCGAGCGACGTTTGAGGGTTTTGATGTGGCGGCCTTCTGCCTGGAGGCGGAGCGGTTCGTGGACGCCAAGCTGAGCAACTGGTACGTCCGCCGCAGCAAGCGCCGCTTCTGGAAGGGCGAACAGGGCGCCGACAAGCTGGCCGCCTACCAGACGCTCTACGCCGTGCTGACGACGCTGACGAAACTATTCGCCCCAATCATGCCGTTCCTGTCGGAGACGATGTACCAGAATCTTAAGAGGGCCGGCGAGCCGGAAAGCGTCCATCTGTGTGACTTCCCCACGGCGGACGAGGCGCTGATCGACGCGGGACTCTCATTCGATATGAACGCTCTCTTGCTGCTCGTGTCGCTGGGCCTGGCGGCACGGCAGGCCGGCAAGCGCAAAGTACGTCAGCCGCTGGCGGAGATTCGCGTTTTAGGTGAGAACCTGCGCGGTGCGGTCGAACGGTTTCCGGACCTGCTTCGCGATGAGTTAAACATCCGCAAGGTGACACTCCACCACCCGGACCAAGGACCACTACTACAGGGCATCATAAGGCCCAACCTGAAGCGGCTTGGCCAAAAACATGGAAGCCGCTTACCAGAAATCACCGCAGCCATCGAGGAGGTTGTTCGGCGACGGAAAGAGCATGGGCAAACGAATATCCCAAAGGAACTAATAACGCCAAGCGGGCCGATCACCCTCGAAAATGATGACCTGTGGCTTGATCGGAAGGCGCTCGATGGGTGGGCCGGGGCCGCTGAAGGGCCTACGGAAGTGATGGTTGATTGCCACCTCACCGAGGAGTTGATCTTGGCCGGCATGGCCCGCGAGGTGGTGCGGCACGTCAACGATCTGCGCAAGACCGCCGACCTGAATATTGAGGACCGCATCGTTCTGCATCTGGGCACGGACGCGGCGGCGCTGAAGAAAGCAGTCGAGACGCACCGCGATTACATCGGCGCCGAGACGCTGACGGCAAGATGGGCGGAATCGGCCGACGGACTGCCGCACCAGGCGACGGCAAAGATCGAGGGGCAGGCGCTGGAGATTGCACTGGCGAAGGCCGCATCGTAGTCGCCGCACCGATTGATACCGCGGTCACGGGAAGCGATAATGAAGAGAGGGGCGGCCAGGCCGTTTCAGGATGGACCTTGGTATGATCCCCGCCTTCAACGATGATGGCTACCTGCCAGCAGGCGTTCATCGGGCCACACTGGACGAAGTCGCTGCACGATTCGGGCAGCAAAGCGAGTGGCGGCGCGTCCGGGCGCAGTCGTTAGGCTGGCTGGTCGATTTGGCGCGGCGGGCTGGCGCACTGCGGTTAATCGTCAACGGCAGTTTCACGACCGATCGCCCTGAGCCGAATGACGTAGATTGCGTCCTCTTGATGGGACCAGAATTCCCCCGCGGCGCGCAAGCGGAAGAGCAACTGCAGGAAGGTCTGCCGTTCATCGAACTGAAGATCGTGGAGGCCGAAGAATTCGCCTTTCTGGTCGATGATTTCTTCGCCACCGATCGACGCGATGTCGTTAAGGGGATGATTGAGGTGGTGCTATGAGCATTCAAAACGACCTTGAACTCGCTGTCACGCGGAAGAAACTCCGGCTGCTGGAAGAGCGAGTTGCCGCGCTGCGGAGGCAAGAGGCGCCAAACGCCCACATGCGGGAGTTGACGCTGCGGTCCCTCATGAGCTTGGTCAATCAACTCCGCGAAGAGATCGTACGTTACACGGCTGGAACCGGCGCGAGGTCGATTCCCCATTAGGCCGTGGTCCAACAAACCGCGCTCCGTTACACCGCCGTCTGCTCGCCCCGATCCGGCGCCGTCACATCCGTGAACCCTGCGGCCCGCAACCCTTCCGCCAGCGCCGCCGCCCGGTCCGGCTCACCGTGCACCAAGCGCACTTTCTGCGTCGTCGCGGACAGCGGGCCGAGCATCCGCAGCAATTCACCGTGGTCGGCGTGGGACGACAGGCCGTTCAGCGCGATCACTTCCGCCTTCGGCGTGAACGTTCGGCCCAGGATACGCACCTCCGGCCGATGCTCCACCAGGCGGCGGCCCAGCGTGTCCGGCGCCTGAAAGCCGACGATCAGCACCGTGCAACGGGGATCTTCAATGTTATGTTTCAAATGGTGCAGGATGCGGCCGGCCTCGCACATGCCGCTCGACGCGATGATTACGCACGGTTCCTGGCGGTCGTTCAGCTCGATGCTTTCGTGGACTTTGTCGATGTACCGAATCCGCTTCTCGCCGAACAGGTCGGGGTGAGCCTCCAGCAGCGTCAGAGTTTGGTCGTTGAAGCATTCGGGGTGGGCGCGAAACACTTCCGTCGCCCGCAGGGCCATCGGGCTGTCCACGTAAATCGGCAGGTCGGGCAGTCGGCCGGCGTTCATCAGCTGGTGCAGGTAGTACACCACCGTCTGCGTCCGGCCGACCGCGAACGCCGGAATGAGCACCTTGCCGCCGCGAGCCGCCGTCCGGCGCACTACATCGCCCAGGCGCTCCGCCGTCTCCTCGACCGGCTCGTGCGTGTGGCCGCCGTAGGTGCTTTCGCTGATGAGCAGGTCGGCCGGCGGGACCGGCGACGGGTCGCGCAGGATCGGCAAGCCCGGCCGGCCCAGGTCGCCGGTGAACGTCAGCCGCCGCTCACCGTTTGGGCCATCCATTCGCAGCGCGATCATCGCCGAGCCGAGCAGGTGGCCGGCGTCCACCCACGTCGCGTCCACGCCGCGGACGATTTCCTTGGGCTCGTCGTAGGGCACGGCCTGGAAGCGCAGCAGCGTTTGGTAGACGTCGCGGCCGTCGTACAGCGGCTCGATCTTCGGCTCCCCTTTCTGCCGCTTGCGGTTAAGGTAGGCGGCGTCCTCTTCTTGAATCTTGGCCGCGTCGCCAAGCATGACGGCGGCGAGGGCGCGCGTGGCCGGCGTGCAGTAAATCGGGCCCCGGAACCCCTGGCGGACCAAATTCGGCAGGTTGCCGCAGTGGTCGATGTGGGCGTGGCTGAGCAGGACGGCGTCCACATCCTTGGGTCGGAAGGGAAACTCCTCGTTGCGACGGCGGCTTTCGTCGCGGCGGCCCTGGAACAGGCCGCACTCAAGCAGCAGCGTCTTGCCGCAGGCGTCCACCTGATGCATGGACCCGGTGACGGTGTGCGTGGCGCCCCAGAACGTGACGGTCGGCTCGGCGGAGGGCTTGTAGATCTTGGCCATGGCGGTATTGTACTGGAACGCGCCCGGGACGTTCGCCGGGTCGAGACGGCGGGGTGACCCATGCTGGAGGCCTTGCTGCGGGCCGTGTGCGAGGAACCGGACGACGACGTCCCGCGCCTTCTCCTGGCGGACTGGCTGGAGGAACACGGCGGCGAGGAGGAGCGCGACCGGGCCGAGTTCATCCGCGTCCAGTGCCAGCTCGACGGCAAGTGGACCACCTATCCCCGGAAGCAGATACTACAGGAGCGCGAAAGTCAGCTGCTAGAGCGACGTCGCGCGCCGTGGCAAGGGCCGATGGAAGGTGACTGGCTTCGCGGGTTCTTTTCCCTGCACGTGCGGGAGACCTACCCGCTGGAGGAGATTCTGGCCGACCGCGAACGGTGGCGCTGGGTGGACTCCTTGTGGGTGTACGCTGAATCGTGGCTGCCCTGGGTCGAGCGGGTGCTTGCTTCGGACAACATGCGCTGGGTTCATGGCCTTCGGCTGGTGGTCCCTTGCGGCGATGACGCCCTGGCTTTCCTCGCCGGGACCGCGCAGGTGGGCAATCTGCGTTCCGTTTCGATCAGTCATCCACGGTTCGGGCCGTCGGGCTGGCGGTCGTTGCAGGGATCGCCTCACCTGACGCGTCTTCGAGCCGTGAAGCTGTCGAACCGCCACGGCGTCCCTGGATGGCTGCCCGCCTTGACGCAAACGCCGCTGGGGATCGCCCTGACGTACCTCGACCTTGCCTATACGCGGCTCGGCGACGCCGGCGCGTCGGCCCTGGCTTCCGCGGCGCCTCTGTCGCAGCTGCGGCGACTGAATCTGCAAGACAACGGACTAACCGTGAACGGGGCGTGTACGCTGGCGGCGTCGCGCTACTTGCGTCGCCCCCTTGAGCTGAATGTGCGCGCCAATCGCATCGGCGATGAGGGGGTTACCGCATTGTTCCGGGCCGGCCTGCTGCCCGATGCGTCTCGCCTCGACCTATTCAAGGTGGGCCTGGGTGACGCGGGCGCTAGTGTCCTCTCGGAGCACCCCCGGTGCGCCGACCTTCGGGAACTCGTTCTCCCGTTCAACGAGATTTCCGCCGAAGGGGCGAAGGCGTTGGCGCGTTCACCAGTGCTGGCGGGGCTTACCTTGCTGGACCTGTACTACGATCGGGTCGGGGATGCAGGCGCATACAGCCTGGCCCGCCCGTCCTGCCGCGGCCTGACGCGCCTACGGCTCGGCCACACGGGCGTCGGCGCCGCCGGAGCCGCGGCGCTGGGTGCTGGCGATTTGCCCGCCCTTGAGTCGCTCGACCTCTCGGGCAATCGATTGGGGGCGCACGGCGTCCGCGATCTGCTGGCCGCACTGACCTTGCCCTCCCTGCGCGAGCTGGACCTATCCGGAACGGAGCTGGGCGACGAGGGCGCCGTCGTCCTGGCCGGGTCTCCGGCGCTGGAGCGGCTCCGCGTGCTTTTCCTGAAAGACAACGGGATCACCGGCCGCGGCTCCGCGGCAATCGCCCGGTCGCCCCATATCGACCATCTGGAGCACCTGGAAATATGGGGAAATCCGATCGACCAGGCGGCAGCGACGGCCTTGCGGGATCGGCTGGGGGGACGAGTCAAGCTGCGGGGATAGGATAAGACCGGGCCTTGATTTCTTATTACCTGGAGTCGCGCCATGCCCTCCGAGGCAGCGCCCCGCATCCTGGCCGACCTCCCGGTGTCGCCGGCCATCACCGACATGCTGCGGGGCCGCGTCGAGCTGGTCCCCTGGTCGGCGGCGAGGGAGGCCGGCGCCGAGCTTATCGAGGGCGTTTATACCTATGGCCATCCGACGGTGGACGCGGCGCTGCTGGACTTGATGCCGGCAGTGCGCGTCGTCAGCAACTTCGGCGTCGGCGTCGATCACATCGACCTGGCGGCAGCGGCGGCGCGGGGCGTCGCCGTCGGCAACACGCCCGCCGTTCTCGACGGCGCCACGGCGGACATGGCGTTCGCCCTGCTGCTGGCGGCGGGCCGGCGGCTGGTCGAGGGCGACCGCTACGCGCGGGGGCCGGACTTCCTGCGTTATGACCCTTCGTACCTGCTTGGCCGCGAGATTCACGGATCGACGCTCGGCGTCATCGGAATGGGCCGCATCGGCGAACAGGTGGCGCGTCGCGGCCGGGCGTTCGACATGACCGTGCTGTACTGCAACCGCCGCCGCCGACTTGCGGCGGAAGCAGCGCTGCCGGCGCGGCACGTCTTGCGCGATGAGCTGCTGGCCTCCTCGGATTACGTCGTGCTGAACGTGCCGCTGACGCCGGAGACGCACCGGCTCATCGGTCGGGCGGAGTTGGCGCGGATGAAACCGACCGCCATTCTCGTCAATGTCGCCCGCGGGGCAGTGGTGGACACGGAAGCGCTCACGGAGGCGCTGGCCGCCCGCCGCATTTGGGCGGCCGCCCTCGATGTGACCGACCCGGAGCCTCTGCCGCGCGGTCATCCGTTATTGCGGCTTGATAATGTCATTATCACGCCGCACCTCGGCAGCGCGACGGAGCAGACGCGGCGGCGCATGGCGGAGATGTCGGTTCAAAACCTGACGGCGGGGCTGGAGCGGCGGCCGTTGCCGTTTCCGGTGGCGCCGAGGGAATAGGCGTATTGAGCTTATTCCGCCCGAACGAATGGCCGGCATGGACAACGGAGAGAATCGCGTGAACCGCAAAACGATTCATGCAGCGTGGGTGCTGCTGCTTATTGTCGCCGGCGTAATCTGGCTCGCCCTTAACTGGGCGCCTCCTGGACCGGCCGACTCGGCGAAAGGCGGGCAGCCTTCGCCGCCAGGCCCGTCGTCCAACAGTCAAGTTCAGCTTCGCTGGGGCAATCCCAGTGGCGCCAAGGCGGATGCTGGAGACCGAAACAATTATCTGATGGAGAAGCCCTACTTCGCTTTGTCCTATAACGACGCGAAAGGGACGCCCAACTGGGTAAGCTGGCGGCTGGTCAAAGACGACCTCGGCCATGCCGAGCGAAACCAGCAGTTCCGGCCCGACGACGATCTGCCGGCCGGGTTCAAGAAAGTGCTGCCGAGCGATTACACGGAAAGCGGCTTCGACCGGGGACACATGTGTCCCTACGCTGATCGCGAAAGTACGGAAGAGAGCCGGCCGGCGACGTTCATCATGACGAACGCCGTACCGCAATCGCCGGCCAATAACCGGCAAGCGTGGGAGCGGTTCGAGAGTTATTGCCGCAACCTCGTCGCCCACGACGGCAAGGAGCTGTACATCGTGGCCGGGCCGGCCGGGCAGGGCGGGATAGGCGAAAAAGGCGCCGCCCGGACGATCGGCCGAAATGCGGTCGTTGTGCCCGCCGTCACATGGAAGGTGGTCATGGTGCTCAGCGCCGGCGGAACGCTGGACCGCAACACCCGATTGATCGCCGTCGTCATTCCGAACGACCAAACGGTGGATGAGAACTGGGCCAAACACCGCACGTCCGTGAAGGCCGTGGAAAAGCTGACGGGCTATACATTTTTCGGGCAGGCGCCCGCGGATATCCTGGAACCGCTCAAGGAGAAGGTGGATGATGTGGCCGTTCCGTCGTCGTAATGACGCCGCCAAGCCGGTACACGCCATGAATCAAGGCGCGCTGACTGCCCTCCAAGACGCGACGAAGGGGTTGCTCTACCCCAGCGAGACGGACAACCCGTTCGAGCTGGTTTCGTGGGGCAAGGCGGACGGCGATTTGACGCCGCCGAGGGTCGCCGTGCTGGTCAAGGCGCCGGCTGGGACGGCGGTCGAGGAGCAGTCGCTCGCCGATTTCTTCCAGTATCTGACCGACGACAAGGCGGAACACGCGAAGGAATTTGGCCAGCTGCAGCAGGTGATCGGCAAGCAACTGACGGACACCCGCGTGTTCAAGGTCGGCAGCGTGACCATCGACGTGTACATCGTCGGCCGGACGGCGGATGGGGAATGGGCGGGACTCAAGACGCAGTCGGTGGAGACGTAGCGGCGCCTGTTCTTCCTCCCCTCTCCCCCGCTTCGGGGGAGAG